>JBGTEI010000636.1:0-2351 GCA_041747875.1 Pyrinomonadaceae bacterium
TATTCCGATTATCCGCGAGACAACGCGAACAACGTATCGGCCGCTGATCAAAGCCGGAATTCGCATTTTTGAGTGGAACGGCTCGATGATGCATGCAAAGACCGCCGTGTTTGACGGGAAATATTCGCGTGTCGGGTCAACCAACTTGAATATTGCCAGCTGGTTTGGCAACTACGAAATCGATGTCATCGTTGAGGACGAAGGTTTCGGCGCAGAAATGCAGGAAATGTTTCTCGATGACCTGACAAATTCGACCGAAATAGTTTTAAAAGACACGGAAAAAATAAAACGGCGAAAGAAAGCGTTTTCAAAAAATTTAAAAAACGCGGATGGTTCGGGCGGCGGCAGCGTCGCTAAAGTAACCGCCGGAGCAATAAATACAGCTACGAGCATCAGCTCTGCAATTCGGCGGAAAACCCCGCTCGGCGCGGCAGAATCGAAACTTATGTTTATCGTGGGTTGTATCTTGTTGGTTATAGCCGTGATATTTATCCTGTTCCCACGCGCAGCTTCGATCCCATTGGTTGTAATTTTAATGATCTTAGCTTTTTCAACTCTGGTACAGGCGATCAAAAACTACCGTAAATACTGATGAAAACTTTTCGCATCGCAACGTATAACATTCACAAATGCATCGGTCTTGACCGGAGATTCTCACCTGAACGCATCGTCAAGGTCTTACGCGAAACAAACGCAGAAATAATTGCTTTACAGGAGGTTTTGTGTCAATCAAACTCGCGCGAGCGTGAGCATCAGGCAGAATTTATCGCGGGCGAATTGGGGATGAATTACAGTTTTGGCAATAGCCGCCACATCAACAAAGGTATTTACGGGAATGCGATCCTGACAAGTTTGAAAATCGAGGAATCCGAAAAATTTGACATCAGCATCGACAAACGTGAGCCGCGCGGCTGTCTTCGCACGCGAATCAAACTCGGCAACCATAAATCAATTCAGTTTTTCAATTTGCATCTCGGAACATCTTTTTTTGAACGCCGGAAACAAGTCCATAAACTTCTTGCATCACACGTTTTAGACGACAAGCGATTTGCTGGAAAACGAATTGTTGCCGGAGATTTTAACGAATGGACAAGCGGTTTAACGACACGGCTCTTTAAGACAAAATTCAACGATGTCGATGCCAAGCTGCATTTGGGAAAAAGGCGAACGTATCCGGGTGTGATGCCGTTTTTACATCTCGACCACATCTATTTCGACCGTAGTTTCAGATTGGAAAACGCATTTCTCCACCGAAGCCGAACCTCGCTTATCGCCTCAGACCATCTTCCGATCGTCGCCGAATTTGATATTGATACCGTTTAAGCTCTTTAGTTTGTTCGGTTTACAAGAAATGTCTACGCATCTACCATAGAAAACCGGGCAGAAAGTTGAAACGAATCTAACTAAGCCTTTTTATCTTCAGCCGCCAAATGGAAAAGCCGAACCGTGTCACGGGCGATGAGCAATTCTTCATTTGTTGGGATCACATAAATATCCGGGCGGGAATTTTCCGTGCTGATGATTCCCTCTTTTCCACTGAGCATTATTTCGTTGACCTCGCCGCTCAATTCGACGCCAAACCATCGCAGATTTTCGCAAATAAGCTCGCGAATATAGGGCGAGTTTTCGCCGATTCCTCCTGAAAAAAGTATCGCGTCGGCACCGTTCATTGCGGCTAGATACGAGCCGATATATTTGGCGGTTCGATAACAAAAAATTTCGATCGCCAGCCGTGCACGCCGATCGTTGTTCTCTTTTGCTTCGCAAACTAACTCGCGCATATCGTTTGTCAGCCCGGAGATCCCAAGCAGACCGGATTGGGAGTTTAGAATCGTTTCCGCCTCCTGCACGGTCGCGCCTTCTTTTGAGCAAATATACTCAATGATCGCCGGGTCAATATCGCCAGAACGCGTTCCCATAACAAGGCCTTCAAGCGGCGTCAAACCCATCGAAGTATCGATCGAGTTTCCATTTTTTATCGCCGCGATCGAACATCCGTTTCCCAAATGAAGCGTAATCACGTTTACATTCTTGCGTTCGATATTCCGGATGTTTCGATAACGATAAGCGACGTAGCGATGCGATGTTCCGTGAAAACCGTAGCGGCGGATCTTGTGCCGGCGATAAAATTGATACGGAAGTGGATAAAGAAATGCGTGTTCGGGAAGCGTCTGATGAAACGCGGTGTCAAAAACCGCCGCCTGCGGTACGCCTGCACCTAAAATTTCGCGCGTCGCAATTATTCCCTTGATATTGGCGGGGTTGTGCAGCGGTGCAAGCTCGATACAATCTTCGATCTCCCGTATAACCTCATTGGTAATCACAACCGATTCCTTAAACTTTTCACCGCC
>JBGTEI010000637.1:0-5978 GCA_041747875.1 Pyrinomonadaceae bacterium
TCTCGTGAAAATGCTTGACGTTGAAATCAAAATACTTCTCCCGGCAGAGCCTCTGCACTTCTTCGACGATCTCGATCGCCACCCTTCTTGGGCTAGCTTTCCCGCTCCTCCTGTCAAACAAGGCATGAAACCCATATTCCTCGTAATTTGCTTTTAGTCGCCTTAAATGCCGAGGCGAGTAATCCAGTATCTCCGCCGTCTCTATCCAACTTATCTTTTTCGCATATGCCCTCAATATAACTTCCTGTATCGTCATCGCTTTCTCCAGCGCGACTTCCCAATAAAAATTCATAGCAAATCACCTCTTTGCTATTATCTATTCTCCGTCGTCGAAAGCGGACATCTGACTTGCTACAGCCACCGGACATATAATGTGCTACCTACACATTCCTTAATATCCTTGATTGCAGACCCTAAAGCATTTAGTATTAAAGGTTGGTAAAGTAAATTGCCGAAACTTGGTACGTTTTTTGAAGTTTAAGTGTCCGCAGAATCGATCTATAGATTGAAGCCCCGAAAAAATTAATGAAAGAGTGTCAACATTGTAAAACTTGCTACGCCGATGATGTAAATGCCTGTCCCAAAGATGGTATGCCTACGATGCATACGATCGGCGGCGAGCCTGTGCTTGAAGGAAAATATCACCTTGAAAGCCGGGTTGGTCAAGGCGGTATGGGCGTCGTGTACAAAGCGCGTCATCAATATCTAAAAACGCTTCATGCGATCAAAATTATTCTTCCGGATCTGGTCGGTAATGACCCACAGCTTGTCCAACGTTTCAGGCAAGAAGCTCTTGCGGCTGCCGCGATCCGTCATCAAAATGTCGTGAATGTAACTGATTACGGGGTCGCTGAGGGGACGATGCCGTTTCTGGTGATGGAATTCGTAGAAGGTGAAGACCTGCACGATTATCTTGCCAGAGAAAAGAGACTCACGCCGGAGGTCGCTTTTGAAATGGTATCAGCGATCTGTAAAGGAATCGGCGCGGCGCATGTTCAGGGTATTGTTCATCGTGACATGAAACCGCTGAATATAATGCTCCTAAAAGATAAGTCTGATCTTTCTGAAGCGGTTAAAATTCTCGACTTTGGTTTGGCAAAGATCAAATCGGGCGAATTATTGGGATCGTTCATTCAGGCACAAACTACGGGATTAATGGGGTCTCCATATTACATGGCGCCCGAGCAATGGTCCGACGATGAACTGGATGCCCGCTCCGATATTTACTCAATCGGGATAATGCTTTTTCAAATGCTTGCCGGCGATGTTCCGTTTAAGGGGTCATCGATCCCAGCGATCATGAAAAAGCACTTGACCGATACGCCGCCAACATTTGCGGAAGTTGGCGTGGAAATTGACCCGGCGGTTGAAAGAGTAGTTCGGCGAACATTGGAGAAGGATCGCGAAAAAAGGACTGCAACCGTTGCAGAACTGGTAGAAGAATTTGGCGATGCACTTGGTATGGGAAGTCATAACTCGATCACGGTAGCGCATTCCCAAACCAACGTGCCGGTCTCCACGTTAAAGGTACTTACGAATCCGCCAAAGGCAAAAGTTTATATTAACGATAAGGCGGTAGGCGAGAGTAAAACCGACGGATGGCTGCTGCTTGAGGGGGTTCAAAGCGGAAATCACAATTTACGCGTGAGCCGTGATGGTTATCAGGATTGGGAAAGCAGTCTTTTTTGCGATGGACAGCCAAAACAGGTTATTGCAGAACTAAGGGCAGAAACGTCGTTAACCGGGATACCTCAGCCCACAGATGCGACCGTCGCTTTTCAGCGTCCCAACGATCAGGATTCATCTCAAAGTCTTTCCGGAACCCAGGGCGGGACGGGTTCGATGAACGCAACAGTCAATCAAAATTTCCAAACAGGCTCGCAAAGTGTGATCCAGGATGCGCCTGCAAAAAACTGGTTATTTTCTCCGATCGTACTCGCAGTTATTGGAATTACAGGCTTATTGTTACTTACTGCTATAGGAGGCATAGGTGTTTACATGTCTGGTATTTTCAGCGGCGAAGATCCAAAACCCGACAAACCTGATGTAAATGTAACTCCAACAATTGCGTCGAATACGCCGACTGGCGATAGATCACCGGTCACTCCGACAAAAGCGGAGATCGTAACAATTCCGGGTGGCGAATTTATGATGGGACGCACTGACGGCTTGCCAAGAGAGAAGCCCGAACACAAAGTCAACGTCTCGAGTTTTGGAATGGACAAATACGAAGTGACAAATGGTGAGTATTACGAGTTTGCCAGGGATACCGGATATACGCCGCTCCCCACATATTGGGAAGGCGGAAAGCCATTCGCTGAAGAAATGAATATGCCGGTTCGAGCGGTAACTTTCGCTGATGCGGAAGCGTTTGCCAGGTGGAGATCGAAAAGAGATAACGTGATCTACCAATTGCCGACGGAAGAACAATGGGAATATGCCGCGCGAAATGGAAATGCAAATAATTTGTATCCGTGGGGCGATGATTTCAAAAAAGACTGTGCAGTCATAGACAAGGGGTCTACAGCTCCTAACAAGGTTGGGGACAGACCGTGCGGTGCTAATAAGTGGGGCGTTGAGGATTTGATCGGAAACGTTTTTGAGTGGACGAGATCGAAACCGAGTTTGTACCCCGGAAATCCGGGTGCAGAAGTTGAACTACCGGAGCCTTATTATATGATCCGCGGCGGCTCCTCGTTTCATAAATCAACGGGCGAATTTGCGATAACGTCAGCATTCAGGGTCGAATTCAAAGCAAGTGCAACGGATAAGACTCTCGGGTTTCGTCTTGTAAGAGCCGGGAACTAAGAATAGGGTGGAATATGCGAAAAGTGGCTGAAAAAATAAGATTGGGTCTGTTAGCGACGATGCTGGTGATCTCACCCGTGTACCTTTTCGGACAAGATTTAGGCAGCAGCAACAAACTTTTCAAGCCGACTAAAAAAGCACCCGTTAAAAAATCGACCTCGACAAAAAAGACAACTACGACCCGGTCAAATAGAACTTCCAGAAGAAAGACCGCAACAACAGCTAAGAAAACTTTGACACCATCGAATAAGACAGCTGCCGCGAAATCCGTTCCGACGAAAACTGTCGAGATATCTGTTGCGAAGAAAGAGACACCGCGAATCGTAAGCGATCGTTTCGATACGCAAAAGATAGGGACAAATAAGGTGATCGTTTATGGCGGAAGCGAAGCCAGTTATTCAGAAAGATTTGAAAACGCACTAAACGCGGGAAATATAGCGCGTAATCAGCGTGACTACGTAAGAGCGGAATATTCGTATCGACAGGCACGCGAGATCGACCCGGATGATTCAAGGGCGATATATGGTCTCGGCAATATTTTCAGCGATCAGCAAAGATGGGAAGAAGCAGAGCGCGCATACCGCGAAGCGATCACACTAGAACCGGATAGCGCGGCGCCTTATATCGCGATCAGCTATGTTTTGTCGCAGCCAGTTGTCGGTTCGAATATTGGTGAACGCTATTCCGATGCGGAGAAAATGGCGCGTCAGGCGCTTCGAATCGCTCCCGGTAATGCTTTTGCACATGATCAATTAGGTGTAGCGCTCGAACTTCGTGGCTTGATCTCGGCGGAGACGCAAAATGAATACCGCAAAGCAATCGAGCTTGAACCGAATTTTGCGCTTGCCTATGCGCATTTAGGTAGAATACTTCGCAGAAACGGATTGACAAAAGAATCATCGGACGCTTATCGAAAAGCGATCCAGCTTTCTGATGATGTTCCGACAATGATCCTTGTAGCCGATGTAATGCAGTCGCAGCAAAAATATCAGGAATCTGAACAATTGTTGAGACGCGCGCTTTTGGAAGATCCGCGGCACCCAACGGCTCTCTATCTCCTTGGACGTGCGCTGACGACCCGAAAAAGTTTTGCAGAAGCTGAGCAGGTGCTCAAGAAAAGTGTTGAGGTAAGCCCAAACAGCTTCGTCTCATATGCTCTTCTTGGCTCGCTATATTCGCGGCAGGAACAATTTAGCAAAGCCGAAAACACTTTGAAGCGAGCTTTGAACGTGATTTCAGAAAACGAGAAAAAACGACTCGCGCAGGAATTTGAACAAGTTGGCGATGGGTTTTTGAAACAGAATAAAAAGGGTGATGCGATTCGGGTTTATCGAACTGCACTCTCGCTCGATAAGAATAATAAATTTATCTCCGCCAAATTATCTGCTACCGAAGGCGGTTAAACCCGCATAATTGCTTAATACATCCGATTTATTGAAATTCGGCGTTAATTGAACATATTTGACAGTAAGTGCAGTTTGAAACAACGCGCACTTTACTAGATAAAAGTAAGCAATATCAGGGGTTTATAAATTAATGTCAACCTTAGCGGTAAAAGGAACAATGCTCTATTGTCCAAAATGTAAAACCAAATACGAAGATGGAAGCCAACGATTCTGCAACAACGATGGTGGACGTCTTTTGCCGATGCCAACGGCAAGTGGAAATCAATCGAGAAGCAACCAAGTGTTTACAAATCTGCTTGGCCGTTCTTCGGCCAGAAACGAAAGAGATGAAACGCTCGCACGAAATCCGCGTTTTGTAAAAGTTGACCACAAGCCCGCGAATTTTGAACCTCCTGCAAAAAGCAAGATATTTAAGCCCGCGCCGGATCGAAAACCCGCTGAGATCAAACGGCCGCCTGCTAAGCCGGTTGAGAAGAAGGTTGAAACTCTCAAGCCTATAACAAAGCCGCTTGCAAAGCTCATCCAGTCAAATGAGATCTCCGAGAATCAGGCTAATCTGGGAATTAGAAAAGACAATCCACACGGCCGGGATGCCGTTACCTGGCAAGATCCGCGGGCACTGATCGGGAAAACGATCAAAGGTCGATATAAGCTGATCGAAAAGCTTGATCAGGATCAAACAAGCATTGCTTATTTAGCTGATGATCAGCTGATTAAAGCGAAACGGGTTGTTGTTAGGATACTGATGAGCGAACTGTCGAAGGATGCTTTTCAAAATAAGATCTTTGCCGACGAAAGAATTTCGCTGTCTCACGTCAATCATCCGAACGTCGTTCGAGCTATTGATTCGGGCGAACTTCCGGAAGGAAAACCGTTTATAGTTACAGACGTGATCGAAGGCGAATCGGTAAATGACATCTTAAATCGATCCGGCCAATTTAATCCCTTACGGGTTGCGAGGATCGTTCGTCAGGCATCATTCGCGCTCAGCGAAGTTCATCAAAGCGGAATTCTCCATCGAAACCTAAAACCCGAACATCTGCTTTTGATCGTTTCCGAGGCGGGAACAGAACAGGTCAAGGTTACAAATTTTTCGGCTTCTGATGGAAAACCGAGAATTGATAATCTGTCGTATAAATCGCCGGAACAACTCGGCGGACAGCTTCCAACATTTGCAAGCGATAGTTATTCGCTCGCGGCCATCAGTTTCCAAATGCTGACCGGGCAGGTTCCCTATACCGAAACCACGGAAAGAACGCTGCTCAAAGCTCAAAGAACGGGATTGAAACTAAACGCAAGCGATCTCGGTTCGAAGATCCCGGACGTAGTTGATCAAATTTTTGAAAAAGCACTCGCCTACAATCCGGCGGATCGATATCCAAAAGCAAGAGATTTTGGCGAGGCGCTGTTTAACGCATTGACGACGGTATTTCCCGCAGCAGACGCTGCTGACTCCGATGAAGTTGAGTCTGAGCTTTTCGAACTCAAGGCCGAAGGTGAGACGCTTGATGCGAAAAGGGTAATGCCGGTCGGGCAAGAATCCGGCAATGAATCAAACGGTCCATCGTCGGATATCCACATTTCGTCGTCAAATAATATTAATTTGGCAGATGAACCCGAAATAATAACCGGGGAAACAAAGGCTCATCTTGAGCAGTCTGGGGAACTTTGGAAAAACCGTTCACCGGAAGGATTAAAAGAACGCGGTTGGTTATCGACGCTCCTTTCGGTTTTAGGTGTACTCGTTCTTTTAGGTGCTGCGAT
>JBGTEI010000638.1:0-2303 GCA_041747875.1 Pyrinomonadaceae bacterium
AAACGCGCGAAGAAGGATTTGGCGATGAAGTTAAACGGCGGATCATGCTCGGAACCTACGTTCTTTCAAGCGGATATTACGACGCATATTATTCGAAAGCTCAAAAGGTGAGAACCCTTCTGAAGCAGGATTTTGATGATGCGTTTGAGAAATGTGACGTAATACTGACGCCGACTTCGCCGACGACTGCCTTTAAGATCGGAGAAAAATCGGATGATCCGCTTGCGATGTATTTGAGTGATATTTATACGGCCTCGGCAAATCTTGCGGGGATTCCCGGGATCTCTATACCGTGCGGTATTTCCGGCGAAAATCTTCCGATCGGAGTGCAGCTGATGGGTAGATCCTGGTCGGAAGATCTACTATTAAACGTCGCAAACAAGTACGAAACTGAATTCCCCCTCAGCGCGCATCCTTCGGTCTGGGTCGGATGATCGGGGCACGTTTTGGTTCGACATATAAAGTCCCACGCAATAAAGCCGGGAAAAAACCCGGCTTTATTTTTACGTATAGAGTTTCTACTAGCTAAAATCTCCGAGTTCTAATGTCGGTCGCTCATGATTAAATACCGGTGCAAGATTTCCTTCTACCGGCGGCAGAATATTTGTCCAATCTTTAATGTCACGAACGAGTTCTTCGGCTTGGTCATATGGAACAGGCCGTGAAAACAAGAACCCCTGCCCATATTCACAATTCAAAACACGAAGTTGATGGAGCTGATGTACCGTTTCGATCCCTTCTGCGATCACGCTGAGATTCAAGGCTTTTGCGAGTGCAATTATCGTTCTTACGATCTCGCCGTTTTCACTTCCTTCTTCCATCGTTCCGACAAAGGAGCGGTCAACTTTGAGAGTATGTATCGGAAAACGGTGTAAATAGCTAAGCGACGAATATCCCGTCCCAAAATCGTCGATCGACAACTGAACTCCGGTATCCCGTAAACGCTTTAACATAAAGATCGCAGTTTCGGCGTTTTCCATGATCGCGCTTTCAGTCAATTCAAGTTTTAAATACCGCGGATCCATGTTCGTTTCTTTGAGGATATCCTTCACTTGTTTTACAAGGTCCGGCTGCGCAAAATGCTTTCCTGAAAGATTTACACTTATCATCAGTTCAGCCTGAGCAGGGTATTTTCGTTTCCACTCTACGAGCTGAACACAAGATTTCCTGAGAATCCAAAGCGTTATCGGTACGATCAAATTTGTTACTTCGGTAACGGGTATAAAGTCTCCCGGAGGAACAAGTCCACGGGTTGGATGATTCCATCGAATAAGCGATTCGAAACCAATTAGCTTCATCGATCTCAGCGAAATTATCGGCTGGTAATATGTAACAAATTCATCCCGTTCGATCGCGTGTCTAAGATCGGTTTCGATCTGAAGGAGGGTAACTGCCCGCGTATGCATCGATGGATCAAATACGATGGAACTCTGTTCGCAAGATTTTGCATGATACATCGCGATATCTGCGTCACGGAGTATATCTGCACATTTATCATAACCACGATGACTGACTGCGATCCCAACACTTACACTAGTAAATATTTCTCTTGATCCAATCGTAAATGGCTCTGCCAGGTTCTTTATGATGAGTTCGACACAAGCTGCGACATCATCGGTTTTTGAAACGTTGTTCAAAATGATCCCGAACTCATCGCCACCAAATCTGGCAACGACGTCCTTCTGACGGATCGAATTCTGTAGTCGTTCTGCGACCTTGAGGATTAATGTGTCGCCAAGGGAATGCCCAAGACTCTCGTTTATCGTCTTAAAGCGATTGAGGTCTAACGACAAAACTGTGAAAGAAAACTGAATATCCTGATGGCTTTGTTTTAGCCACTGCCCCATCTTATCCAAAAACTTTTTCCGGTTTGGTAATTTAGTCAGTGCATCGTGAAATGCTTCATATCGATATCGTTCTTTTGTTTTTTGAAGTGCCTCTGTATTTTTCTCCTGCTCATCAATGTGATTTTGGAGTGTTTGAATATGGTTTTCGACTTGTTCTGCATTATCAAATTCCGCGAGTTTTATCGTTCCCGACCTTCGTTCATCGAGGATATATAGCAAGTGAACAATAAACGCAAAGCCCGTTGTTGCGACGAGCACGATCATAAGTGCAGAACCGAGGCTGAATTGAACCTCCGAAAAGAACAGTATTGCTATAGCGAGAAGCAGGGCTACGCCAAACAGTATCGTATAGGTTTTTTTACTTGTAATCACAATAGAATGTTGATTAGGAAAATCAAGAGAAATCTACGAAATTGGGGAATGCTGGCTTCGAGTAGGACAAACTTAGCCGTTTAA
>JBGTEI010000639.1:0-13400 GCA_041747875.1 Pyrinomonadaceae bacterium
GTCCTCAATACTATTAATTTTTTGCGTTCGGCAAACATTTGTCGGCGAAAGGAGAGTTTAAAATGAATGAAAATGTAGAAGTAGTAAAACAAGCCTACGGACATTTTGGAACCGGTAATATCGATGGTCTGATCAGTCTTCTTACCGACGATGTAAAATGGACGATTCCGGAAGTAAATGGTTCACCGATGAATGCGGTTACAAACGGTTGCGAGAATGTTCGTGAATTTTTTGGAACGCTTGCTGCGTCGGAAGAGTTTACGGCATTTGAGCCGAGGGAGTTTATCGCAGAAGGAAATAAGGTCGTCGTTTTAGGATATTCGGCCGGAAAAATAGTTTCAACCGGAAGGAGTTTTGGGTCTGATTGGGTTCAGATCTTTACTGTTGAGAATGGAAAGATCTCAGTTTTTCATGAATTCTTTGACAATGCCGAAGTAGAACGCGCATATCAAAAAGCGGAAACAGCATAAATAGTAGGCAGCGCCGCCATCATGGCGGCTGTCATAGCACATAGCGCCACTGTCCCGGTGGCTGTCCCGGCGGCATCTTGTCGCCGTTTTTACCTTTTCAAATATATGTACATGGATCGCAGAAGATCCTGAGAGCGGGACTCTCTCAGGACGGCCGCCGGGACGACGGCCGCTAGGGCGGGGTTACGATCTTCCGTCACGCGCAATCGCTTCCTTTATTGCCGAAACTGCGATCCCTTCGTTAGCCTGATATGCTCCCGGCTCGCCGTCGATCCTCGGTAAATTATCACTTCCGCCGTGGTGGATCGCGACCACTTCCCAACCATATTGATCAAATACCGGACTGCCGGAACTGCCCGGTTCTGTCGGCGTCCGGTAATGTACAAATCTTTCGTTCGCACCGACCATTCGGCTGTCATTTAACGATATCTCAAGATCTCGGCCGTTTGGATGTCCGATCACGTAAACTCTCTGAGCAGGATCCGACATGATCGCGGGCGTCTGCGAAACGGGAAGCGCGACCGATTTTGGTACTCCTTTTAAGGACAAAAAACTCACGTCAAGATCTCTTTGTGAAGAAGACCAAACCACTTTATCAACTTCAAAAACTTCGGCGATCCCTTGGATATTCACCCGCACTTTATTTGGCGGCAAACCCGTATCTGCCGGGTTTATGCTGACCACATGAGAATTTGTAACGAGCAGCATTCCATCAATATCCGGGAAGAAATCTTTTCCGTTGAATAGACCGGCCGTACCGATCCCTTTTCCGTCTGCGAGTTCGATCCGCGCGATCGAATTTGTCCGCTCAAGTCCTTCCTTGTACCACTTGATCGTTTTTGGAGCGTTGTCACCGAATGCGCTTTCAAGATTGATGCTGTTTGACGACACCTCATTTTTTGTAAGTCGGATGGATCCGCCTTCGCGCTGCAAGAGTGCGGAGCGGAGAACCGGAAGTATCTTGTCGCCGGGCGCGTCATTGTCGTTTAATTGCCATATTTCAACAAGCTGTCTGAGCGTACTGTTTAACTCAAAAGCATCGGCATCCGGAGAAGACGAATAGCTGACAGCGGTCGAAAACGCTTCGTCAAACTTACCGAGTGCGATCTGCGTTTCCATCAAGGTGGCGTATTCCCAGGGTTTTGGCAATTCGGAGGATTCGTCAATTATTGTATTGAGCAAGTTGAGCGTTTCCATTGCCAGGTTATTTGCGTCAGCAGTTTGAGCCAACGCGATCCCGTCACGCTGCCCGCGCATTATCAAGGCGACCGCATTTATCGAATGCCAGTAGCTTCGGTTTTCCTGGCTGTAACCGGTGAGATAGTCATTTATCGACTGCTCAAGAAAACCGCCTCTTTTTTCATCCGAATTGTCTGCAAGATCTACAAACTGCTGTTTGTTAATGCGCCCGGCTAAACCAAAAGCTTCGAGCTTTTCAGCGCTGCTTGTTTCCGGAACGGTCAAAATGTCGTCGACAATACGCGCGGCGGCGGTTAATAACCCCTGATCGATCAGGCTTTGCGCATATTGGCGCATGATTACGGCGTCATTCTGTCCCGATCTTATGATCGCTTCAGCGACTCCGGCCATTTGATCGAACCTTCGTTTTCGGCGAAGCGCATAAAGTATCCGTTTTGACTGCTGTATCGAAAACGGTTCTAGCTGACGGTCAATATTCTCGATCAACCGTTTACAGGTTAATGCCGCGGCAGCCCAATCGTAGGCTTCGAGTTCACTTGCCAGGCTCCGTTCGAGTTCAATCAGATCATTATCGGTCATTTCTATATCCTCTTTTGTCAGTTCACTTAATTTAGCACCGTTTGAAATCTGAGGTGAAAAAAAATGAGCCGCGAAGAGTCTCGCAGCTCATGATCACGCTTTACGGTACCAAAAAGATCAGTCAGACTTGCTTTCAAGAATGCGGATCTCACCGGATTCCTCATATGGATTCTTCTTCGGAGTTTTTGTAAAACCCGAAAGATTCCATGGTGTTTCGATATTCTTGAAAAGTTCGAAGCTGTCAAAAAACGAACCTGAATCGCCTCCTCCTCCCATCTTCGTACCCTCACGGCCACCCATTTTGGTACCTTCGCGACCGCCCATTTTTGTGCCTTCACGGCCTCCCATTTTTGCCGCCAATGCGGAATCACTTCCAAAAGACGCTTCGCTGTCTGCGAATTCATAATCTTTGTATTCGTAAGAGTAGTATCGCAGTTTATCGTCCGCGGAAGAATCGGTCGTTGAAATTACCGATTCGAGAATCAGCGGAGCCGGTTCAGCCCCCTTGTTGGTCGGTGTGAGTGCATGACGATATGTCACTTCGCTCAGATACTTGATCAAAAACTGATTCCAGCTCCTTCCGGCATTTGTGTTTTCGACAAAATGAAGACTTTCATAATTGTTCCGGGAAACTTCATAAGCCGCGAGTGACCACGGGAAAAATAGCGAGATCCCGTTTGAGTATTGATATTTTCCGCCGCTAAAGCCGCTTAGAATAACCGCTTCTTTGAGTTCGCTTAAAACACCGTCGCAGTGCTTTTCGATATCTTCAAGGATTGCCGTTGTGTCTCCCCCGATCTCTTTCATCAGCGAGCCGCATTCTTCTTTGAGAAGTGCGCAAAAATCACCGAGATCTACATTTTGCTCAAGCATATAAGACTGGCATTTCCAGTGAACCTGCAGCAAGACTCTTTCCATTTGCCGGTATAATGTGCTGCCGCGATCCTCAAAACATTCCAGAAGTTTGTCTGACAGGTTTTTAAACTCTTCGTTCATACTCTCGAGTTCGCTGAGATCCCATGCCGCCATATCTACGGCGACACCGCCGATCGTATAAGAATCCTGACTTTTGACAAATTCGCTGACAAAATTTGAAGTGACTTCATTGATATGCAAACCTTTTGACTCGCAGGCAAGATTTCCAAGTATCTTTGCATAAGTCCACCCCGCGCTGGGCACGCTTCCTTCGGAAGCAACCATCGTTTTTGCGACATTGCTAAATTGATAGCCAACTTCGAGCATTCCCATCACGCAGCTGTCGAAACCGAGAATATCCAACTTCTGACCGATTATCTCCGTTGTAGCGCGGTCGTATGAATCGTTATCGCGGTGCTCTTTCTTTGCATCTTCGATCAGTTCTTCCTCTGTTTTTGTTATCCGCTCGAGGAGCCAATTCATTCTTTCCATACTCAACGTGTGGTTGGATGTTTCATCCTTAAACATTCCCAGATCCTGAAAGCCCATCGAATGTCCTGAGAATATCAACGCATATCTTTGTGCTTTTCTGCCGAAGTGAGTTTCGCCGTTGTGTTCGTAAGGGACGGTGTTTACACACCAATCGACGAAATTTATGATCGATCGGTGATCGGCGGCATTTTCGTCAGAATCCGGGCGAACGGGGTAGAGCTTGTTCTCTACCAGATATGAGCGTAATTGTCTTGGATTCTTAGAGTCGGAAAAATCACAATACAGTGTAGGGATCGCCTGGGATCTTCCGTCGTAATACACGAACAGATTAACCTTGTCTGTGTCGCCGGCGGCAAATTCTTTGATCTGCTCCATTGCGTATGCCATATCCACGCTTAAATTGTTGTCCCCGGCCATATAAACCATTATTGTCCATTCTTGCTCAATCATCTTGTTATCTCCTTTCCGGCAAAAAGCCAGCACTATGCAACGGGAAGTTGTTCGGACCCCGTAGAAAAATTCATTCCGAGCTAAATATGACCTGATAATACGTTTCCCGACGGCTAATAGGCAAGGGTTTTCTAGTGACCAGTCGGACGTAAATTTTATTAATAGCTCAAGGTCTCGCAGAAATTACTATACTTGGCGTGATCCTTCCATCTACTAAAAAGCAGGCGATCTTTGGTCATACCTGGGTATTTTGAGTTGAAACCCACTGGCTGCTTTCGCCTGAGATCAGTGCCTCAACGCGCTTTACGAAGAGTGACTCTCTGTCGCCTGATTCTCCGTATTCTCCAACCCCGCCATCGTAAAAGAACTTTTCCTGCATCAATCTTTCGGAGGTTGCACGATAGGTGATCCAATTTTCCTGAAACTTAAAAGTTTTGACCCCGGCCGTACCGATCGCCAATAGTACGGAGGCAATAACCGTGATCCACCAGATCGATGAATGTTTCTCCTCTAACGTAGACGGTGCGGCGGTGACTAACACCGGAACTATTGCGGCGAGAATGATTACGGTCCATTGAAATATCTGATACAAGCGTTTGTTAGCATCAGCCTTCCCTTTATACCAGGAGATCTGATCCTCATACCGGTCTTTAAGGTATTGTGCGAAAGCGTTTCCGTCCATCCGACCTCCGTTTTTTTAGTTCAGTGCGATTAAAATACCACAGTTTAGCCTCAATATATCATTTTGCCTTCGCCGTCCTAAATGGAGCCCGACTACGTTTTTATGAAAAAAATTGTCAATTAATCGAATTCGTGGAATTATTAGGTCTATATCTAAACTATGAAACCTGTGAAAGATTCAGTTGAATGCCCGAACCGAGGTTTACCTGATCGGCGCAGCGAATCAAATTTCAGGTGGGTCTTGATAATTGTAAGTCTTATTTTTCTACCCCTTGGAATTCTACTTTCAGTATCGGTTGCTAAAAGCCAATCGATACTGACAAGGGAGAATACTGTTTTCTCTTCGCGAAATTCTATATCTCCGGTGTACATGCCGACTCCTGTAAAAAAGCAGAGCACTTCTAAATTAAGAGGCTACGTTTACGATACAAACGGAGTTTTACTACCGAAGCTGACGATCACTTTTACAAATAACGAGACCGGACTATCGGAAACATACCATACCGCAGGGAAATTTTCGGTTCCGCTTCAAAACGGGCAATACAACGTTAGGATCCGCGACGGAAAAGGTCATTTGAGCCGATATTATGATATTGAGATCGCGTCAAACACGTCGATAAAATTTTCGTTTGGAAATTACGTCGAGCCTGTTACGCCAGTTTTACCGACTCCGTATCCGACGACATATCCGTCGCCGATACCTCCTACGCCAAAACCAAGTCCGCCGAAACCGGATCCAGTCACTCCGACGCCTATACCGCCGAGACCGACGCCGGATCCGAAAGTGACACCGGAACCCGACAATTCGAATTCCGATGGAAATTCCAATACAGACGGAGGGAACGCAAATTTTGACGAAGAGGCGAACGCAAATACCGACCGGAATTCGAATTCGAATACGGCATTTAACAGTAATTCAGCGTTCAGAAATGGAACAGAACCCTTAAAGGGTGACCCGTCGATAAGTACCGGGGACGGCTTCTTCTCTAAGCTTAGTAATTTTGTTACAGAAAATCCGATAAAGGTCACATTAACGATCTTAGCCGCAATTTCCTTAGCCGCTCTTGCATTATTCGGCCTTCCGGGGTTGGCGAGTTTAGCAGCGTTTTTCGGTTCTCTATTGGCTGGTCTCGGGCTTGCGGGGAAAACCGATGAGGTAGATGATGACGTTCAATGTACTCTCTATTCTACGCCTGAAGTGAGAGAAGGAAGCGATCTTTTGGTACAGGTTTTTGCGCACCTTTTAGAGCAGGCGGACGGTCTTGATGAACTCGCGAAGATGCTCGACCCGGAAGCTAAAAAGCAATTGTCGAAATCCCTCAGCAAGAGAATTAAACGGGATTCAGTATTGACGTTTAAGCTAATGATCCCGGGAGTCGAATTTGAAGACAATGAACATGATATTGTCTGGCGCGGAGAACCTGATTCGGTTGAATTTATTGTTCCGATACCGCCGGATCACGGCGATGGAAATCGTTTCGGACGCGTTTTTGTTTACCAAAACGGCGAAGAACTCGGAAAGATCTCGTTCCGTATTACCGTTGTTTCAAAAGCAAAACCGATAGCGGTTGAGAAGATCTCACCAAGTGCGCAAGGGATTATGACCCAAAATGAGACCGCTTTCGTCTCTTATGCTTCAAAAGACAAGGATCACGTATATAGGTTTGTTCAGCTAATGGACGTTTTGAAATATGAGTATCATATTGACGTTTTTAGTATTGAAGCGGGTGACCGATGGGAAAATAAACTTTACGAATTTATCGATACTGACGAGGTCTTTCTGCTCTTTTGGTCAGAATCGGCGAGTCAGTCCGAATGGGTAATAAGAGAAGCAAAACGTGCAGAAGAGCGCGCAAAATCCGATCCGAACTCACTGCCGCGCATCATTATTTACCGCCTTGATGAAAAAGTATCGATCCCTGAATGGCTGCAGGAATTCCACGTCGATCGAAAATGGGCAGGAATGATCGCCAACATTAAAGAGAAGAGTGCAAGCGCCGGAGAAGTAAGCCTGCCTTAATTTACGCCATATTGAACTCTTGAATCTCATCCGTATTTTTGTAATTTTGAGTTTAGATTTTTCACAATAAGGATATAATAATGTCGAAAATTAATTCATGCCCCTTGAGAAAAATACCAGGCTTGGTCGTTTTGAGATAATCTCCGGAATCGCAAAAGGCGGTATGGGTGAGGTTTATCTTGCCCGGGATACGGAGCTTAACCGGAATGTCGCTATCAAAGTACTTCCTGCCGAACTTTCTGACAACAAAGAGCGCCTTCTAAGATTCGAGCAGGAGGCGCAAACCGTTTCAGCTCTTAATCATCCATACATTCTTACAGTTTTTGAGTTTGGGAAAAGTGACGACGGCAGACAGTTTATCGCAACTGAGTTTGTCGAGGGAGTTGTACTTTCCGAGCTTTGTCTTGAACAGCCGTTAGATCTGGCAAAAGCTCTGGATATCGCAATGCAAATTGCCTCGGCGCTTTCGGCAGCACACAGTGCGGGAATGGCACACCGTGATATCAAGCCAGACAATGTAATGGTTCGCCCGGATGGATATATCAAAGTTTTGGATTTTGGTTTGGCAAAACTTACGGATTCGAGTGATAAGGAAAAGGTTGATCTTGAAGGATCGACACGTCAGTTGTTTAATACGAGCCCGGGTTCTATCGTTGGAACGGCGGCATATATGTCGCCCGAACAAGCGCGCGGAATCGCATTAGATACGCGAACGGATCTTTGGAGTCTTGGCGTTGTGATCTATGAAATGGTGAGCGGGCGAAAGCCATTTCGGGGCGCGACATCGACCGATACGATCATCTCCGTCATACAAAAAGAACCGCCGCCGATCACATCCTATGTTGAAAACATACCTTCGGACCTTGTCTGGATAATTTCCAAGGCACTTACAAAAGATCTGGATGGAAGGTATCAGACCGCAAAAGAGCTTTATGCCGATCTTGAAAAGATCAAAAAACGCGTAGAATTCGAAACAGAAATTAATCGCTCCACCCCACCTGAAAGCGGTGAACGGAAAGCTGCCGAAGAATCGGAAACTCAGCTTTTTACGCGAACACCAACGTCAACCGGACAACCCGATATAACGCGCGATGAGGAAGCGCACAAATCGAGTCTCGAACACGCGGCTACTCATATTTCAAGAAACAAAGGATTATGGGGCATATTGGCGGTCATAATATTTGGCATTTTTGCTGTCGGCGTCTATTTTTATTTGAGCACCGGTCAGATCGATTCGATCGCCGTATTGCCGTTTGAAAATGGAAGCAAGGACGAAAAACTTGCGTTCCTTGCGGATGGCTTGAGTGAAAGCTTGATCGACAGCCTGTCCCAACTTCCCCAGCTAAAAGTAATTGCCCGAAATTCAAGTTTTAAATTCAGGGGCGGAAATATTGACGTTCAGGATGTGGCAAATAAACTCGGCGTACGGGCGATCGTCATGGGACGAGTAAATCAGCAGGGCGATGATCTTGCTATCAGGATCGAGGTGATCGACGCGAAAGATAATCAGCAGATTTGGGGCGAACAGTACAACCGACGATCCAACGATATTGTCGCCATCCAAAATGAGATCATAAAAACGGTTTCTGAAAAACTGCGGCTGAAGTTAACCGGTGCCCAAGAGACCCAACTTGCAAGCGGCGGAACAAAAGATTCCGAAGCGTACAGGCAATATCTGAACGGTTTAGTAGAGCTCAACGGACCGGCTGACGTACGCGGTAATGCGCTCAATTACTTTGAAAAAGCGGTCGAGATCGATCCAAACTTTGCACCCGCCTTTGCTGAGATCGCGATGATCTACCTTGATCGTGCAAATGGAAGCGGAGAGCCCGGATTGCTTATTCCAAAAGCAAAAGACGCCGTTGAGAAAGCGCTGAGAATTGATGAGAACCTTGCAAAAGCTCATATCGCTATGGCATCGATCCTCGAATTCAATTTCGATTGGAAAGGCGCGGATAATGAGTATAAAAGGGCAATTGCGCTAAATCCAAATCTTGATTCAGCCCGCTACCGGTATGCATTTTATCTTGCGATTTTGGGAAGGAATAATGAAGCACTTCGGGAGATAAATGAAGCTGAAAAGCGGGATCCGATAAATAAGACCGGCATACTCCTTTGGAAAGGAAGTATCTTAACTCAGGCGCGGCAGTTTGATAAGGCGATCAAATCATACGAGGACGCTCGCAAAATATCGCCGACGGGAAATGCGGATAATTTCAGTTTGGGTTATGCGTACGCCGGAATGGGTGCGACCGAAGAAGCAATATCGTATTACAAGAAATCTATCGAAGCGCTTGGCGGAGAGGAAAAATATAGTCAGCCGCTGGTCTATTTAGCCGCATCATACGCAAAAATATCCGGAAAACGTGACGAAGCAAAAAGGATCCTGTCGAGACTTGAAACTTCTGACGAGTATGTTTCGCCTTCAATTATTGCGGTTCTCTACACCGCTTTGGGCGATAAAGATAATGCGATCAAGTCGCTTGAAAAGGCCTATCAGGAGCGCGATCTGCTGCTGCGTTTTATCGGCGTCGGTTATGAATATGACGCCCTCCGTGGTGACCCGCGTTTTAAGGATCTGATCAAGCGAACCGGATTACCTAACGCTTCGAAGTAGACCGCGCTTTTGCTCACGAGCTATTTTCCAATTTTCATCGAATACAAGATCGCAGCGAAGGTATCTTTTTTGTCATTAAATTTGCTGCTATCTGTCGAAACCATAATACTTAACTGTTGGTTTTGTCCTTGATAATTACGGAAAGCGATCCACTGATGTCGACGCGGAGCACTTGAATCTTCGGCTGCAGCTTCAACCCATTCGACACCTTTTACACCATCGATCTCAAGCCATCGAACATTATCATATTTGCCGTTTTTGAGCTGTTCGAGCGCACTTGTATGAGTTGCCGTTAAGCTCGTGTCAGCCGGGAAATTCGCCGGCATTACAGAGATCGTTCCAATCAAAAAGCCTGTTTTTGGAGATCCATAATTGAAAGATTCTTTCTTGACGTCCATTTTGTTCCAGCCGCCCGGGACGGTAAACGTAATTCCCTGATCTTCCCATTTTGCCTCGCTGCCGCCATCAAGAATTTCTTTTTGCTTCGAGCTAAGCTCCGCTTTTTCAACGTCTCCACCTTCGGTAGGTGTCGTATCCGTTGAATCAGAATTATCGGGTTTTGTCGTAGTCTCATTTGTACTCGCTTTCTCGACACTTTCCTTGATCTTGTCCGTTATACCGCAAAAAGAAAGTGCGAAAAATAGAATGCCAAACGCCAATAGTGATTTCATTTTATAAAAACTCCTTTTTCTAGATTGATGAAATGCCCTTATTTTTACCTTAAATCAATTGAAAATCAATTAATCGGCTTTTTACTCTATTGTGCACCGATCTGAGTAACAATTTATCGCCGAGAGATACTGGACAAAATATCCATTGCAAATGTGAAAACTATGTTACAGTTCCCAGAAATAGGTGAACCCTTGAAATATATAAGCTTCGGGATCTATTATTTGAAACTTCGAATTGCAGTATTGATCGGGTTACGTAAAACAGACAAATCACTTGATTTGAGATGGCGCTGGAGTTTTTGGAACTCAAGAATTCGCCGTTTTTAACAAGTATGTGATCAATAATTCGTTAAGGTTCAGATCATCGGGTCCATTTAGAAAACTCCTATCCAATTTCCTGGTGAAGCCAAGCTCTCGCCATCGTCCATTCGCGTCTAACCGTCACGTTTGAAATTCCGAGAATTTCTGCCGTTTCATCGATCGTCAGTCCGGTAAAATACCGTAGTTCAACGACTTTCGCCTGCCTTTTATCAAAAACAGCTAAACGGTTTAACGCATCGTCAAGCGCGACCAGATCGACCGGACGCTCCTTGGTACCAACAATAAGTGCTTCTTCAAGCGGCAGATCTTCTTCCTTTCCTCCGCGTTTCTTCCTTTTTCGTGTGCGCGCATGATCGACCAGGATCCTCCTCATCGCCGTAGATGCGATCGCAAAAAAGTGGGATCGGTCTTCCCATTCGATATCATCTTTATCTATCAATTTTATATATGCCTCATTTATCAGCGCTGTCGTTTGCAGCGTATGCCCTTCTCTTTCCTTACGCAGGTAGCCGGACGCCTGTCTCCGAAGCTCTGCATAGACCAGAGGCAGCAGATCATCAAGAGCTTCTCTTCTGCCCCCGCTCCAGTCCTTTAAGAGGCGGGTGATATTTGGATTTTCCTTCTCCATATTTTTCAAAGTTAAATCTATTTGCAAAAAAATTTCAAGCCTGAAAAAAAATGAGCGGTTTTGCCGGAGAGTGTCGCCTTAACTATTGACGGGCAATAAACCACCAATAATGAGGAGATAGAAAAATGAAAAACGAACCCAAAGAAATGCAGCAAACCGATACTCTATTAACCGTAACTATGACATTACTCAATATAGCTGTTGTTTTGACAATTGGAGCGACGATCTGGCTCGTCCATTCGCTGGTTCAGAATTCAACAGTCATCTCAAAACTAATAAATGGAAGTTTCTTGCCGTAAAAAACAAAAAGGAGACAGGACAATGAAAAACTATATATTGATAATTTTACTAGCTGTGATCTTGATACCAGCCAATTCCTACGCACAATCGACAAAAGGAAATGCCGCTGACGAAAATGCCATCAAAATGCTCGTCCAGGATATTGCAGATTCATGGGCCAAAGGAAACGGTGAAAATTTCGCCGGTCATTTTACCGATGATATCGATTTTACGGTCTGGAACGGTATGTACTTTAACGGACATGAAGAAAACGCCAAAAACCACCAGATGATCTTCGACACATTTTACAAGGGGACAATGGTCAAATTCGAGATCAGAAAGATCCGGTTTCTGTCGGATGAGATCGCAACAGTGCATCTTAAGGGAAAAATGTATCGAGACGGAAAACGCGTGGAAGGGGTTCCGGTTGTTGTACCGCTAATGGTTTTGAAAAAAGTGAACGGTAATTGGCGCGTCGCAGTCTTTCAAAACACTCCTGTCATTGAGCAGGGCGAATTAGTGGTAGGACGAAAAGCTGAAACCGCCCGGAACGAAAATTGAGTCCTATCTTTTTCGCACCGGCACAATCTTTTGGCGGCGCGCGGCTTTACCCGCGCCCGCGCAACGGTATCAATTTCAATCAGGTATCGCAGAAAGCAGCTTTATTACGCCGGGTAAAATCCTATCCGGGTTTTCTAAGAACTTAGAAAAATTGCAGAAAAGTATTATGATTGCGTAAATCCAAGCCATAAAACACCTTTCTGCTAATGAACAAATGCCCCGAATGTCTAAACGTTTTATCTGAAGCCGTCGATACGTGCGAAAAATGTGGTTATTCGATACACGAAGATATTACAAAAACATTTATCGCTATTGGTTTAGATAGTTCGGACGCAACAAGAATTCTAGCGGACAAGGAAATGACACCTGAAAAATGGCAGAAGATCAAACTCTTGTTTGAAGCGGCGCAGGATATTCCGCCGGAAAAGCGCGAAAAGTTTTTGGATAACTCCTGCGGTGGCGACGACGATCTGAAATCAGCGGTTTGGAAGCTCCTCGGTTCATCCGACAATGCCGAAAGTTTTCTCGAAAGCCATGCCGTAAGAGAAGCAGTGAGTTTGTTTGAAGAAAAGAAAACAAAGTCGGTTCTCCAGACAACCGGTGAGATTCAAAATGGAAATTTTATCGCGGGAACAATTCTCGGCGAGCGATATCGGATCATCGGTCTTTTAGGAAAAGGTGGAATGGGCGAAGTTTACCGTGCCGAGGACCTGAAATTGAATCAGGTTGTAGCGCTCAAATTCTTACCCGAGAAACTCGAGAAAGATAAAGCCGCGCTTAGCAGATTTATCGGCGAAGTACGGACGGCTAGGCAGGTTTCACATCCAAATGTCTGTAAGGTTTATGACATAGGCGAAACTAGAGGCAAGCACTTTATCTCGATGGAGTTTATTGACGGCGATGATCTGTCGCAATTGTTGAATCGCATTGGCCGTTTGCCGTCAGATAAGGCAGCTGAAATATCGCGTCAGATCTGTTTCGGACTCCATGCTATTCACGACAATGGGATCCTCCACCGGGATCTGAAACCGGCCAATATAATTATTGATTCAAAAGGAAAGGCGAGGATCACGGATTTCGGAATTGCCGGGATAGAAGCGGATATCGCGCGTGATGAGATTCGCGTCGGCACCCCGGCGTATATGTCGCCGGAACAGATCACGGGAAAAGAGGTGACAACGCGAAGCGACATTTATTCGCTAGGTCTTGTTTTATACGAGATCTTTACGGGTAAACAGGCAATGCAGGCCGATTCGTTTGACGAACTGATCGAAAAACAGAAAACAACACAGCCGACAAACCCGTCTGAGTTTGTTGAAAATATCGAACCGATCGTCGAAAAAACGATCAATCGCTGTCTGGAAAAAGATCCAAAAGACCGGCCAAAGAATGCGCTTCAGGTGGCGTTAGCTTTGCCGGGCGGAGATCCTTTGGAAGCCGCGATTGCGGCGGGCGAAACTCCAAGTCCCGAAATGGTTGCCGCCGCACCGAAAAAAGGGGCATTGAAACCAGTTGT
>JBGTEI010000640.1:0-4781 GCA_041747875.1 Pyrinomonadaceae bacterium
CTGCTGAGAATCTGCTTAAGTTGGTTGGCCGATACGACGGATTAGCACTTGATTCCTTCTTACGTTCAGAATTCCGCAAAAGACATAACCGTGACAAGATCTGTACTGATAAAGAAATAATCAATTATTACAAAAAATTCGGTAAATGGCGCGGTCTCGCGATCTGGTTTGACATGACCCGGAGGTCGTTTGAATAGCGTTGGATTTTAAGTCGATCTTTCCCGCCAAAATATACCAAAAAGATTTAGCAGAAATGCTTGACGTATCGCAGAAACCTTTTTTGCATAAGAACTTACAAGAAAAATAATCTTCCAAAAATAGACGATATTTTAAGACTATGGTTCATTTTAATGCGTCTCAATAGACGTGCGGCAACTTGTCGTAATAAATTAACGGATAGATATGTTGGAATTTTAAGGAGACTTATAAAAATGAAAGATAACGTGTTGAAAATGATGGTCGGTTGTTTTGCGCTGGCTTTGGTATTTGTTTTTGCTGATTCAAGCGATGCACAAACGAGGAAAGCCCGCGGTAAAACATATACAAAGGCGCAAGTTGGAAATGTTGTAAAGCGTGTCGAAACCAGAGTAGATAATTTTGTAAAGAATTTTGATGATTCGCTCGATAAGGGTAAGCTCGACGGCACCGAACGGGAAGACGAACTAAACAAGCGAGCCAGAAATTTAGAAAATGAAACCGATCGGCTTGAACGTGATTTTGATAAACAAGATCGCTGGATCGACAATAAAGCACAGGTTAGAAAGGTTTTGGACATTGCGTCAGATCTTGACAGAACCATGAAAAACCGGAAACTTGGAAAAACTACAGAAGCAAATTGGTCGCGAGTAAAATATGAATTGAACACTTTGGCAAAAATATATAATTTGGGAAATGTTGGTTCGGGTTCTTAACGACGATCGGCGGTAACTTTGTTTGGAAAAGAGGCGGACCTTTTGAAGATCTGCCTCTTTCTATAGATAGGGTATAATACTGAATACTAATAATTTTCTATCAAGACAGGTGCGAAATGATCAAAGAAGGGGAAGTTTTACAAGAACGTTATCGAATCGGGAAACAGATCGGCCAAGGCGGAATGGGCGCGGTGTATATTGCTACCGACGAAAGGTTTGGAAGTACAGTAGCTATAAAGGAAACGCTGTTTACAGACGAACACTTTAAGAAAGCATTCAAGCGGGAAGCCCGGCTTTTGAATAGTCTAAAACACTCGGCACTTCCGAAAGTAAGTGATCACTTTATCGAAGACAACAGCCAATATATCGTGATGGAATATATCGGCGGCGACGATCTTTTCGAAATGATGGAAAAGAGCGGACGAACCTTCTCACATAACGAAGTCGTTGATTGGACTAAACAGCTTCTCAATGCATTGGAATATCTGCACAATCAGGAAAATCCCGTGATCCATCGCGATATTAAACCGCAAAATCTAAAACTGACTTCACACGGACAGGTCGTGCTGCTTGATTTTGGTTTGGCAAAAGGAAACCCAACTGACGCAAATCATCAAACCGCCGCGCACAGTATATTCGGATATTCGAGAAATTATGCCTCACTTGAACAGATCCAGGGAACCGGTACCGATCCGAGAAGCGATCTTTATTCACTGGCGGCAACCATCTATCACCTGATTACGGGCTCGCCTCCTGCGGACGCATTAACACGCGTGATGATGGTTCTGAACGAAGAAGAAGACCCGCTTAAACCGGCGAAAGAAGTTGCGAATGTCGACGAAAATTTGAGTGGTCTTTTAACTCAGACAATGTCACTTAACGCGAATCAGCGGCCGCAGTCGGCATCCGAAATGCGTGAGATGTTAATTGGTGCTGAGGACGGCAGTATTAGTTTTGAGGGAAATAGAACTTCGAGTAAACGGTTTGACACGAATCTTTATTCGCAAGACACGGAAGTTATGTCGCCGGATCCTTTGAAGTCACACGGCCTTAAAACGGAAATAGAAACTGAAGTTTTACCGGCAGGAAGTATTCAGGCATCTGTACTAACTAAGGTAGCGAGTCCCGCAACGGAGCGCGGGAACATCCCAACGACGGGCGCGGACAATCATGGATTGATAACAAGGAGTTATCCAAGTAGAAAACGCCTGGCCGCCGCGGCGTTTGCAGTGTTGATGGTGCTGGTCGGAAGTATCGCCGCAGGAGTGTATTTTCTTAATCCGTCGTTGATCGGTGCCGGCACCGCGACCGAAACGGAAGCCAAGAGTTCGGAACAAACCGGTTCGTCGATCGAAACCACGATGGGCGATCAGGTTGATTCGCAATTGACGGATGGAAACACGAATGCGGAGTCTTCGACCGCTGGAGCGGAAGATGCTTCGACATCCGTTAAAGATCAAACAGATCCGGCATCGACGAAATCGACTTCGGCTAAACCTTTGGAGAAAAATGTTGCAGCATCTGATTCAAAACAGCCTTCAGGTAAGAATTCAAAAACCCTCGATGATGGGGAAGTTCTTATTAAGGACGGTAAGGTCATCACGAAAGACGTGACTGTCAACAATGGAAAGATTCAAACGAAAGACTACACGGTAGAAAATGGGCGCGCGACGAGGAAAAACAGACCCGAACCGCCAAGGCCGCCGGTCAGCCGTGAAGAATACAGGAGTCTGTCAGCCGCCCAAAAACGAAAAGCGAGAATAGCAACGGAACGATGGCGCAGCGTGGAAAATAAACGCAGGGCCGAAGATGGACTGCCGCCAATTCCGCCGATGAAGGATGATCCGAGTTAAACTGACGCGATGATCCCGCGGAGTTTCTCCGTTAATTTTACGGCATGGGCGTCTTCACACGCGTCACGTTCGGGTCGCAAAACCGGATGATAAAAGATCTCAATCTTACCCGGCTTTGGATATTTATGATCCTGTGACCAAACTAAGTTCCCGCCTTTTATCGTAACCGGCAAGATCGGAACGCCTGTCTCAAGTGCGAGTCTTGCAGCTCCCGTTTTAAAAGGCAGGAATTTTCCATCCGAGAATTCTCGCGCACCTTCCGGAAATATCATCAAGGTTTCACCTCTTTTAAGCAGTTCGATCGAGGTAACCATTGCGCGAATCGTACCGCCGCGCTTGAGGCTTACCGGAAATGCTCCGAGCATTCGCAGAAGCCGAGCGGAAATGCGCCATCTAAAAGCCTCGTCCCACGCCATAAAACGCATTGTACGGTTGATCGGGGCGCAGATAAGGAAAGGGTCGAGATACGTCTGATGATTCGAAACAATTATCAGCCCTTTATCGACCTCGGTTGGAATGTTTTGCCTGTCGTGGTATTTCAGTCTAAAAAAAAGTTTGCCAATGAGAAGCGAAACGATCCGGGCAATTCCGGCAAAAGTCTTTGAAGTTGTTTGAATGTGAAGTTGAGAATTGCTTACCACAACAAAATTGTAATTCGTATAAATAAGATTGCAAGCGTCCGGAAATTATCAGAATTCGAGATCGATCCCGGCTAGCGGAAATAATCCGTCGATAAATTCTACGTGCAGTCTCGGAATACCATCGATGCCTTTCCGCTTCCCGCGTAAAACCGCTTTCATGTTTGTGTTATATTGATCGCTTTTTACCTGGAGCTCGGATCCAATTTCTAATTCGAGCGAACTGAATATCGATGCCCCGCCCAAGCTGACGTTTTCCATGACCGTTGATTCACGTTTTTCAACATTTCCCGCTGAATCCAATACTTCAATGACAATGCTTACCGGAATATCGTACCTCGAGTACTGGCGGTGAACCTCGGGGCGGGACGCGTCTTCAATTATCCTATCTGTCGGTTTCAGCTGATAGCTACCATCGCTCCGGTCAAACTGTATCTGGAACAACTGGCCCGGATTATTGATATAGCTGAGGGGAGGGTTCTTTCCGATAAACGCGATCCCTACCATGTAGGTATTTGAATCATCCGGTTTTTTATTACATCCCGTGACAATTCCCCAAACATTGTATTGTGCACCTAAAAAATCAAATGAACGCAATTTCTGAGGCATCGGAAGCGTCAATCGCAATAACTGTCCACGCTCGACATTTCGCTTGAGCGTCAACCCTGCACCATATGCGGAGATGTCGATCGTTCGGGACATTTCATCCCAATCGGAACCGGAAACATCTTTACCTGCGATTCGAATTGGAAGTCCGATCGAAACTCTATTGGTGCGCCGTTTCTCGTTATGGTCTGGGGGCATTTTTTCCTTAGAAACTCACGAATGAAATTGTAAACGGGTGAACCAGCCGGAGAATAAAAATCCCTTTGAAAATCAATATAAAACGCAGATTTGAATTGGATTGCCAAGTTGCTATCGAGTGAATTTCTTAGTAAAATGAGTGTACATCTTGAGAGGATAAAAATCCATCATTTTCTTATTCACACCCTTTGAATAATTCAACAAACTGCGACAATCGATAGATAAGGATATTGTAAATGGACGGTATAGAACAGCAACAGATTAATATTGAAGACGAAATGCGCAGATCCTATTTGGATTACGCAATGAGCGTAATTATTGGACGCGCTCTTCCGGATGTTCGAGATGGTTTAAAGCCCGTGCATCGCCGCGTACTTTGGGCGATGCAGGAACTGGGAAATTATTACAATAAACCTTATAAAAAGTCTGCACGAATCGTTGGCGATTGCATTGGTAAATATCATCCTCATGGCGATACAGCCGTTTATGACACTGTTGTTCGGATGGCGCAGGACTTTTCGATGCGTTATCCGCTCGTTGACGGTCAGGGGAACTTTGGTTCGGTTGACGGCGAT
>JBGTEI010000641.1:0-1518 GCA_041747875.1 Pyrinomonadaceae bacterium
GGTCCCGGAAAGCTTAAAGGTTTCGCGGAATTTACTGAATTCGATCAGATCGACGAGTGCCGCGATGACGACCGCCGCCAATATAGCCTTAGGAAGAAAGTAAAGAAATGGCGTCAGAAAAAGAATCGTTATGAGTACGAAAAGCGAAACAAAAACCGAAGAAATACCGGAAACAGCACCGGCAGAATAGTTTACCGCCGTTCGCGAAAATGAGCCGGCGACCGGATATCCCTTAAACAGGCTCGAAGCGACATTTCCGAGTCCCTGACCTATCAATTCCTGATCAACGTCTATTTTTTGTCTCGTTTTTGAAGCTAGAGATTTTGCAACCGCATAGGCCTCGAGAAATCCGACGATCGCAATTATCAGCGCGTTTGGCAAAAGCGCAAAAATACTGCTTGCCGAAAGGTTTGGAAAAAGCGGCAAACTCAGCTGTGCATTTATTTCGCCCACGACAGCGATCCCGCGTGATTCAAATCCCAGAAGATATGAGATCGTAATTCCGATCACCATCAGAATTAAGGCGGACGGAAAAGCCTTTGATAATTTCTTTTTCGCAAGGATGATGAGAAAAACACTGACGACCCCGATTGCCATGGTAAGGAGGTTTGAACCGGGAAGTGATCTGATGATCTCGAAAAAGTTTAGGAAAACATACTCTTTTCTTTCTACTGAAAAACCAAAAAGAGTTGGAATCTGCGTCGACGCGATAATTATTGCTGCCGCGGTTGTAAACCCGGCAATAACGCTGTGAGAAATAAAACTGAGAAGAAATCCGAGTCTGAAAACGCCCATCAATAATTGGATCAATCCAATGATCAGCGCTAAAACTATTGCTAACGCGACGAATTCGCCCGATTCCGGTTTAGCGATCGGGATGAGGGCAGTAAGCGTAAGAAAGGAAACAAGTGCGACGGGACCCGTCGAAAGCTGCCGGCTGCTTCCCCAAAGCGCCGCAACACCGGTGCCGAGGAATGCGGCATAAAGTCCCGTCACCGGCGGCAATCCGGCAAGGGTCGCATACGCCATCACCTGCGGAACCAAAACGACCGTTACCGTAATGCCGGCAATAAAATCCTTTGTCAGCTTCTCTTTATCGTAATCGCGGAGCCAATAGCCAAAAGGAAGGAACTTTTCAACTCTTAAATAATTTTTGAGCAATTTTTTCTCCGGCGGTTAAATTAAAGTGGTCGGAAATTCGGATTCTTCTGGATAATAAATTCTTTCTTAAAGCCTTTGATATCCTGCAGCATGATCAATTTATCCTGCATTCCGGATAATCTCATTATGTCGCGAACCTGTTTTTTCCGGTACATCGAATAGATCTTGATGTCCTTCTGCCAGAGTTCTTCAAAATAGTCGTTGAGGGTCTCGCAGCCGCTGACGTCTACATAATTGACACCGGAGAAATTGATCACAATATGTTCGAGTTCGTCACCTTTAGATTCGATAAGTTCCTGTATCTGGTCAACGATCTTGTTCGCATTCGCAAAAAATATCGACATATCTACGCGCAGG
>JBGTEI010000642.1:0-7480 GCA_041747875.1 Pyrinomonadaceae bacterium
ATTCGTTAACCTTCGGATCCTGAATCGTCGTCGCACTATATTGATACGTTAACCCGACTCGCGAAAACTGTGTAAATCTGCGTTTCTTAAACAAAAACTCCGAAAGAGGTGCTGTTGCGAAAAACGATCCGCCGTAAGTACTCTGGGTAAAAAGCGTATCCTCATTGGCAGTTACCGCTCCAAAAGGATCAAACAATCCCGTGATAGCGTCGATATTTTGCGATAAAGATGTTCCAGCGCCAAAGAATTTTGCTTTCGAAGCAAAAAGTGAAAAACCCACAGCGATCGGCCGATCTCTGAAATACGGCTCCTGAACCGATATCTGGAAACTTCGTTGTCGGTTTCCGGCTGCAAAACTAAGCGAAAGCGCTTCACCCCGACCAAGCAAATTATTCGTCGAATATGTCAGACCGAAAAATGAACCGCCAATACCGGATACACCGCCGTTAAATGAGATCTGCTGTCGGCCGCGTTCTGCGACCTTTATTATCGAATCGACAAATCCCTGATCCTGATCGGTTCTTACTTCGATATCTTTATCTTTATCGATCGGATCAAAATACTGAAGTTGATTTATTCGGGCTACAGAAATATCAAGCCGCTGCTGATTATAAATATCACCTTCGTTTAGCAAGACTTCCCGTCGCAAAACCCTATCACGGGTAAAGGTGTTTCCGACGAATTCCAAACGTCTCAATCTATACTGTTTTCCTTCCGTTATAGTAATTTCGACATCGACGATGCCTTCACCGGGGGTGTTTGGATTGTCCTTGAGTTCAGGATTTAGTTCTGCATCATATTCAACAAATCCTTGAGCACCATATATTTTTTTCAGATCTTCATAGAGCGCATCCTGCAGTCTTTTACCGTTCGCGATCTCGCCTTTCTGCAAACCAATTATTGCTGCGATCTGCTCCTCCGAAAAAATAGAATTCCCTTCGATCTTAATTTCGCCGACGCGGAAGATCTTACCTTCCGTTACGGGAACAATTATCTTAAGTGTGTCGTCTTTGGAGCTGACAAACGGAAGAGGCAATACCCCCAAAACCGGAATTCCCGTACGCTTGTACCCAAGTCCGACTACTTCCGGATCACCGATCCGGGCCTGAAAGTAGCCTTTCGAAAACATATAATCGCGGACATTTTTTCGCAGATCATATTCAAGCTTTCTAAGGTCCAGAATATCTTGCCCCTTAAATCTGGAGATCAAGCCAGCTTCTTTTACCAGCTGGAGCTGCCCTCTCAACTCACTATCCTTAAATACTTCGTTTCCTTCGAATTCGATCTCAACGATCCGCGAGCGATTTCCCTGATCTATATCGAAGGTGATCGCCACCGATGTTGCCGAAACGATCTCATCACGAACTTCGATCTTTGCGTTCGGATAACCTTTTGAAGCGAGCATCTCCCGTAAGATCCGTTTTGCAGCCCGCGTTTTTACCGGATCATAGATCGCTTCTTTAGAGATCCCGACCCGATTTTCGCGAAACGATTTCAGAATGTCCGATTCGGTGATCGCTTTTGAGCCTTCAAACTGCAGATCCCGAATGATAGGAAGCTCTTTTACCTCAAAAATTACATCTACACCGCCTCTTACGCCTTGCTGTGTAAGCACTCTTGATTCGGTTTTATCAAACCAATCAAACGAAAGAAGTTCTTTTAAGTCACGCTCAAGCTGCTTTGGATCATACGTGTCTCCAGGTCTCGTTTTTATGTAATACAAAAGATCCTGGTCTTTTAAACGTCTGTTGCCTTGAATATCAACGGTTTCAACCAATTGCTGATTATTGGCAGCTTCGTTCTTTTTGATTGGTTCTGTTTTTACTTCTGTCCTGGCAAAACTGGTGTTTACCAAAACAAAAAATGCTGCGAAAACAACCCCAATTACGCGTAGAATGTGCATAATGCCGACTTCCTTATCTATAAATGCGAATATAATTATCTGATTTCCTGTCGACAGCGTTACTCATAAATCAAACTATTTAATAGTCTTAGTCTGAATAATTTGTCGTAATTCGCTGTCGGGTTTGTACTCAGTCTTTGATTCTATCGACAAACTCTTGGTTGCCTTTCAGAATCGACCTGTAAAAGCGCGGTGAATACTAGCCAACAAACCTAAAATTATACAGATAATGCCCAAAAACAAAAGCAGCAAAGTGGATTTTACATTAGGATTCCGGCTTAGCAGCCCGAATAATTTGCGGCTATTTTAATCGTAAGTTTGCTGCCTGTTTTCGTTTGGTCAAGTAAAAACACCTTACATTCGATAAAACCGTAAGGTGTTTTGGGAGCATATAAACGCGATCGGCGTTATCTAAATTGTCAGCGCGTTTTTTGCTTCTTTGCCCCGCAGTGGACGAAGCGCGAGTCCATCATTTTCGCAATAAACTTCCACCAGTTTTTCTTCTTCAAAATCTCCCTGGATCAAACCTTCCGAAAGTTCATCTTCAACATACTTTTGAAGAGCGCGGCGAAGCGGTCTTGCTCCGTAACTCCGGTCGTTACAGGTCTTTTCGATCAACCAGTTTTTTGCTCCGTCAGTCAAACGGATCTGCAGCGAATGCGCCTTTAGTATATCGTTCAATTCCGCAACCTGAAGATCTATTATTTGCAGCAGATCTTCATCTGAAAGTTCGTCAAATAAAATTATTTCATCGAGACGATTAATAAACTCCGGCGCAAAAGTCTTCTTTACCTCGCTCGTAACCTGCTCTTCCATTTTCTTACGAGATGCATCTGCGCTTCCTTGAAAACCAAGAGAGGCACGCTTTTGAATAAACCGCGCGCCGATATTTGAGGTCATAATAAATATCGCGTTTTTGCAGTCGATCTCGTTTCCCTGTGCATCTGTCAGAGTGCCATCTTCGAAAACCTGCAGAAGTACGTTAAAAAGATCAGGATGTGCTTTTTCGATCTCGTCAAACAAGATCAGCGAATACGGAGCGCGGCGGATCTTCTCGGTCAGTTGTCCGCCTTCTTCATGCCCGACATACCCGGGAGGCGAACCGATAAATTTCGCAACCGTATGTTTCTCCATATATTCCGACATATCAAATCGGATCAATGAACGTTCCGAACCAAACAAAAACTCAGCCAATTTTCGCGCTACCTCGGTTTTTCCTACTCCGGTAGGACCAAGGAAAAGAAACGACCCAACCGGTCGATCCGGATTCTTCAGTCCGGCACGTGAACGACGGATGGCGCGCGCCAGGGCCGAGATCGCAGGTCTCTGCGAAATAATTTTCCGGTGCAGCGTTTCTTCGATCTTCAAAAGCTTGCCAGCTTCGCCCAATTTTATTGACTGGATCGGGATCCCTGTCCAGCGCGCAATTACATCTTCGACATCGTCTTTTGTTACTTCAACGGCAAGAAAAGAATCTTCGATCGTTTTGAGTTCGAGTGAAATAAGCTTGTCTTCATCCGTTACGCTCTTCCAATTCTCAACCGTTTCTTTCCACGAAGGATCGGAATCGTTTTCCTGCTGAAACCTGAGTTTTGCGCGGGCGCCGGCTTCATCTAAAACATCGATAGCCTTGTCAGGCAAAAATCTCTCCGGGATATATCTGTTTGATTGATACACTGCTGCTTTGAGGGCCTCTTTTGAATATCTGATCTGATGAAAGACTTCGTACCGGCTCGCAATTCCTTCAATTACGGCAAGCGCTTCTTCTTCATTCGGCGGAACAACTTTGACAGCCTGAAACCGTCTTTCAAGAGAACGGTCTTTCTCGATCGTTAAACGAAATTCATTCGGCGTTGTTGCGCCGATACATTGAATTTCACCGCGCGACAATGCGGGTTTAAGGATGTTTGCGGCATCAAGCGAACCCTCGGCCGAACCTGCGCCAACCAGTGTATGGATCTCGTCGATAAAGACAATGCAGTTCTTGTTTTCACGAAGTTCGGCCATTATCTTTTTAAGTCTTTCTTCAAACTGTCCGCGGTACTTTGTGCCGGCGACGATCAACGAAAGATCAAGCGACAATATCCTCTTTTTCTCCAAAAACTTTGGAACATTGCTGTCCGCGATCCGTTGAGCAAGACCTTCAATTATTGCCGTTTTCCCGACTCCTGATTCACCGATCAATACCGGATTGTTTTTTGTCCGGCGGCACAATATCTCAACCAGTCTTTCCGTTTCACTTTCTCGTCCGATCAGAGGATCAAGTTTTCCATCGGCAGCTTCAACAGTAAGGTCGCGTGTAAATTCCTGTAAATTCGGAGTTTCTTGTTTTGCTTTTTCAACCCTTTGATTCGGCACGCCGTTCTGCTGTGAAACCCGGTCTCTCACCCCGGTCAACCGCAGTCCGTATTGATAAAGGATCTCGGCAGCGATCGAATGTTCTTCACGCAAAATACCAAGCAAGATATGTTCGACACCGATATGTCTGTTTTTTAATCGTTCGCTTTCATCACCGGCAAACGCGAGGATCCGCTTGGTCTCGTCGGCAAGATGAAGCTCCGCTGACTGCGGTATCCGTTCACGCAAGACTATCCGTTCTTCAACTTCGCGGCGGATCGTATCAACCGTCAAACTGTGGCGAAAGGGAAAAAACCGCGGCGAGATGGTCTTATCTTCACGCATCAGGCCAAGCAGAATGTGTTCTGAAGCGATCTCCTGAGAGCCATATTGGAGAGCTTCATATCGGGCAAAAAAGATGACGCGGCGTGCTTTTTCAGTATAGCGTTCAAACATATAAAAAAATAAAAATACCTAGGCCTTAGCGATATCGAAAAAAATTTTGATTGCCAAAGTCTGAACCGAATTACGAAATTTATCAAGGGTAATTTTTCGAGCTTGTATTAAATTATAGACTCAAAGGGTAGCAAAATCCAGATTTTCACTCCGAGCGGATGTTTTCTAACGGTTTTATTTTACTTACCTTTAAAGCGGGCAAAAATGTCGCGACAAAAGACATTAAAAACGTTGCTGCACAGATCACTAAAACTCCAACAGGATCAATGTTAAACGAAACCGAATCGATCGAATATACCTCCGTCGACAGCCTCACGATTCGAAAATAATTCCCTAAAAGACATGCTGAAATTCCGGCGATCGTACCGAATACAATTCCTGCCAGGCTTAGAATAATACCCTCAAACAAAAATACCAAAACGATCGAGCCGGAACGTGCGCCGCACGTTCGCAGTATGGCGATGTCGAGTTTTCGTTCGTTAACCAGTAGCGCGAGGGTCGTAGTAACGTTCAAAACCGCAATAAAAATTATAAGTAGGATGATCGCAAATGAGACTTTTTTCTCAAGACTGAGTGCAGCAAACAGTGGCTTATTTGCTTCGCGCCAATCCAGGACCCTAAAATTTTCTCCCAGACTGCTTCGAATCTGGTTCGCAGTTTTGTCCGCGCCAAATATATCTTTGACGAATACATTAAAGACGGTTGGCGAAAACTCCTTCTGAGCCTTTAGGTTTAAGTAGTTTGATCCGGATATATAGATCCATGTCGAATCATATTCAAAAAGACCGGTTTCAAAGATCTCACCGATTGTTACCGTAGAACTCCCGGGCTTTTCGTTTTGACCAAGCGTAATAATATCAGCCTCATCACCGATCTTGAGCTTCAGTTTCTTAGCGAGTTCGTGCCCAAGCGAGATCTTAATATTCTCGACCTTTGCTTTTCCGGAAATCAGATCGACGGGCGGTTGATTAGGTTCGTTTTTTACTTTTATAACCGCGTAACCCGATCCTTCAGCCGACGATATTACTGCGTTTTCGTATACCGTTGGGACAACATTTTCAACGCCGTCAATATTCCCGACCGTGCGTTTTACGATCTGCCAATTTGATATTTTCGCATCCGCCCACTCCGTCACCGTTATATGCGCAGTATTGCTCAGGATCTTTTCGCTGATCTCGTCAGAAAATCCTTTCGCAAGAGCCTGAGCAACGATCAGGCTTCCTACTCCCGCCGCGATCCCGACGATCGCAACGACGGCTGTAAAACGCACCAAACCTTTTCGGGTCGAGCGAAAATACTTCCAGGCAAGCTTTATTGGAAAGGGCATAAATTCATTGTAAATGGTAAATCGCAATTCGCAATCGGTTTATTAAGCGAGTTCGCCAAACCACTCTTATTCCGTTAAAATTTTATAAATCAAATTGCGATTTTAAACCGCAATTATATAAGTAGCAGGAAAACCCGATTAAATGCCTTTAAGCAAAATTGAAGATGCCGTCGAAGATATAAGAAACGGCAAATTGATAATAATCGTCGACGACGAAGACCGTGAGAACGAAGGCGATCTTGTATGCGCCGCCGAAAAAGTAACACCTGAAATTATTAATTTTATGGCAACTCACGGACGCGGTCTTATCTGTGTTCCGCTTACTGAAGAACGCTGCGATTACCTCCAACTTTCGCCGCAAACCCACGACAACACGTCATCAATGGGAACCGCCTTTACGATCTCGATCGAAGCAAAGAAGGGCGTTACGACCGGGATATCTGCCGCCGATCGCGCAACGACGATCCTTACTGCGGTCAACGGTGAAACAAAGGCGCATGACCTCGCGCGTCCGGGACATATCTTTCCGCTCCGCTCAAAAAACGGCGGAGTTCTGGCGCGGATCGGGCAAACTGAGGCGAGCGTTGATATGTCAAAACTTGCCGGACTTGACCCGTCAGCAGTAATTTGCGAGATCATGAATGAGGACGGAACGATGGCGCGGATGCCTCAGCTTGAGGTTTTTGCTGAGACACATGGTCTTAAAATAGTCTCGGTCGCCGATCTTGTGAGATATCGTATTCAAAAGGAATCACTTGTAAGAAAGATAGTCGAATCTGAACTGCCGACAGAGTTCGGAATATTTCGCGCGATCGCTTATGAGAATATCGTAAACGGCGAAACCCACCTGGCTTTTACGATGGGTGATCTTTCCCGGACAACCGAACCTGTTTTAGTTCGCGTCCAAACCGAGAATATTACGTTTGCGATGTTTGGTTCAAAATTAGGCGAGGCTTCCCAGGCGATGCAGTCCTCGCTTAAAAAAATTTCCGCAGCGGGTCGCGGCGTGATACTTTATTTAAGGCAGCACGAACATAATCTCGATCTTGTACATCAGCTTGAAACATACGCTCTGATGCAGCAGAAGAATCTGGATTTTCAAGCAGCGCGAAAAGTAACCGGATACGGAAGCAAGCGTGATTACGGAATTGGAGCTCAAATTCTACATGATGTTGGAGCGAAGAAGATCCGGCTTTTAACAAACCATCCGCCCCACGTTAATGCGATCGAAGCGTTTGGATTGGAAATTGTCGAGATCGTTTCCGTATAGGCATAAGCAGTAATTAAAATGTCTGAAAAAGATACCGAAAAAACTGAAGAACGCGATGAGAATTTAGGCGCTGAGGAGCAAAGTTCTGAATCTCCCGCTCCGTCAAAAAAACGCAGGCGATATTTCACGCGCAAGACGTTTGCCTTTCTGATGGCATTTTTCGCGATTCTTTTTGTTTCGATCGCGG
>JBGTEI010000643.1:0-4089 GCA_041747875.1 Pyrinomonadaceae bacterium
CATGCCCCCAGACCGGCAACTCCAAGAAACATAAAAAGAAGTGCGAAAACCGGGATCAGCCAAAGTATTTTTAAACTTCGCTTATTTTCCGGGGATCCAATTGCTGTATTTACTTGTGAGCCTGCGGTATTGAAAGATTGGGCCTGCGGCTGTCCGGTGTTATGTGCAAGCCTCGGTGCTGCGATCGTTTCCACACTATTCGTCTCGCTCGCGGGCTGCCCCGTATACTCCAAAGTTGGAGCGGGTGAATTGGACCCCGTCGCAAGTTGTCCGGAAGGGAAATTCATGACTTCCGTTTTTTGAGCGGATTTTTGCTGAGCCGAACCCAATTTAATCTCCCCGAGGGCTTCGCGCATTTCTGCCGCAGATGAAAAACGATGCTCTCGGCGGATCTGCATTGATTTCATTATCCAATCAGATAGTTCTTCGGGTACCGCAGGATTCAGCAAATGGGGACTTTGAAGCGGATCCGGGGTTCCGTCCCATACGTCGACGCCGCGTTTTACAGCTTCGACCGGCGATGTTGCGGTCAAAAGATTGTAAATCGTAGCTCCAAGCGCATAAATATCGCTTGTTGTGTCAGCATTTTGTTCGAGGATCGGTTCGATCTGTTTTCCGTATTTGTGTGTAATTACAGCAAGAAATGTAGGATCGATAACGCGAAGCATTTGCTCTATAGGTGAATAGTTGAGGGTTGCAGCGACAAACGTTTGGTCAGTGACCGTATTCGGATTTGCATTATCGGTGCCCTTTGCAATTCCAAAATCAAGGAGCTTTATTTTTCCGCGCGAATTTAACTTAAGATTCTGCGGTTTTAGATCGCGATGGATTATCGGCGGTATTTGATTGTGGAGATAATCAAGCCCATCGAGAAGCTGGTCAGCCCAATTCAGAACGTCAGAAACCGGAAACGGATTTCCACGCTGTTTTAAGAGTGTTGAAAGATCTTCGCCGTCAACAAGTTCCATTACAAGAAACTGCCGGTTGTCAGCCGCAAAGTAATCCTTCACGTGCGGAAACGTTTCGTGATTTATTTTCGCAAGAAGTTTTGCTTCACGTTCAAAAGCGGCGTGAACCATTTCCTGCGCTTTTGTGTTGTTCGCATTTGAAAAATCAACAACGATCTCTTTTAACGCCACCGACGTATCAAAGACGCTGTCATGCGCATCATAAACCGCACCCATTCCGCCTTGTCCAAGAAGACGTATGATCCTATAACGGTCGCGAAGAATTTCGTTTTGCGAAAGCATAATCTCAACCATTATTTATTAATTTTCTGGAAAAAGAAAGTTTGAAGACGCATCTTGGGAGAGATTCTTTTTTACTGATCAATTTGACTCCTTCGTCTGAAAATCTAACAAACGATATAATTGGAAGCAGTTTGATTTAGACTGGGAATAATTTTGCCGGGCAACAGCATTTATAGTATCAAATCGAATCTGCAATGCTGAACTTGTCGAAAGACAATACAGATCAAGGTGCGATTGACCAAATATGAGCGATCCAAAAAAAATAAGGTCAAGTGAGATCACGGATGAGAAAACTTATCTAAATCGCCGGAATTTTATTCGTGCCGGCTTGCTCGCCGGAACGACAGCAGCTACGGGAATTGGTTATCGATTCTTAAACCCCTCCGCGCCGATCGATGTAAATACTAAGGAGATTGCGGATGTCGTTAAAGATTCTGTCGCCAATTTGAGCGATGATCCGACCCCTTTAAGCGATATAGCAAACTACAACAACTACTATGAGTTTTCGACGAGCAAAACTGCGGTTGCCGGTGCGGCGGAAAAGTTTGTTACAAAGCCCTGGACCGTATCGGTCGACGGGCTCGCTCAAAAACCCAGGGTTTTCGGGATCGAAGAACTTTTAAAGATCGAACAGGTCGAGAGAATTTACCGCATGCGGTGTGTCGAAGGATGGTCGATGGTGATCCCCTGGGTCGGGTTTCCGTTGAGATCATTATTAGAAAAAGTAGAGCCTCTCAGCAGTGCAAAATATGTCGCGTTTGAGACCTATTATCCGGATTCGATACCTACCGGAAAGGGCGTGAAATTGCCGGCGGGCGACAACGGAATGCAGTCCGCACTTTCCGCCGGAATAACATTTCCTTACGTTGAAGGTCTGAGACTGGATGAAGCACTTCATCCGCTGACGATCTTAGCTACAGGGATCTATGGTAAATTGATGCCGAATCAAAACGGGGCACCGATCCGGCTTGTTGTTCCCTGGAAATACGGATTTAAGGGAATCAAATCGGTAGTTCGAATTACACTGACAGACCGCGAGCCTCCAACTACGTGGAATATTCAAGGTCCAAATGAGTATGGCTTTTATTCGAACGTAAATCCAAATGTTGATCATCCGCGCTGGTCTCAGGCAACGGAAAGACGGATCGGCGAACTAGTTCAACGCAAAACGTTGATGTTTAACGGTTACGGCGATGAGGTAGCAAAGCTTTATGAGGGAATGGATCTAAAGAAGAATTTCTGAGAAGACGTGATAGGTAATACGCAATACGCAATACGCAAAGCGTAAAGCGTAAAGCGTAAACCCAAATTAATTTATGACCGGTCCCAAATTCAACAAGATCCTACTTTTTATTAATTCCCTCGTACCACTAGCGTTTCTGTTTTGGGATATGTATTTTGGGCGTCTCGGCGCAAATCCGGTCGAGTATTTTCTTCGGACTACCGGAGTTTTAACGTTAAGTTTTCTGATAATAACTCTTGCGGTAACTCCATTGAGGAAGGTCTTTGGTTTTAATCAGCTGATAAAGTTTCGCCGGATGCTTGGACTTTATGCATTTTTCTACGGCTTGGTTCATTTGATTACATACAGCATTTTTGACAAGAGTCTTGATCTTTCAGTGATCATAAGCGATGTCTGGAGTCGTCCGTTTATTGCCTTTGGAATGACGGCACTATTGCTTATGGTACCCCTAGCAGTTACATCGACAAACGGAATGATCAAACGTCTCGGCGGGAAACGATGGCAAATGCTCCATCGCTTAATTTATCCGATCGCGATTCTTGGCGTTATCCATTTCTACCTGATACAGAAATCGGACGTCACATACCCGGTTTTGTTTGGACTTATTCTGTTGGGTTTCTTGGGATACAGGCTGTTTCAGAAGTTAAAGACAAGACCGCCAGGAAGCGCAGCCGGTTAGAATTATCTGGTTTGACCAGGCGATTCGTCAAACGATTTTCGGTAGTCGTCTCCGGTGATGTGAACCGTTTTACACATTTCAAAAAGTCGCGACCTAAGTCTGACACCAATTCGATCTTCAAATGTTTCTTCGCGGTCACTCTTTGGTTTGTCAGAGTAATTTGTTGTAAAAACGGTAAGTTTTTTGTCGTTATAACGGCTGTTGATAATATGGGCCATCGTATCGCGCACCCAATCGGTCGGTTTTGAAGCTCCGATCTCATCAAGAACGAGTATCTCAGCATCTAAAACAGGAGATAAAACGTTTAGTTCGGAAGTCTTAGAGATCGGGTTATACGAACCTTGTATTTCTTTGAGAAGCGATCCAAATTCATAAAACAAGCAGCCAAATCCACGTTCGGTCAATCCTTTCAGGATTGAAACTGCTAAGTGTGTTTTACCAACTCCGACATCGCCCATTAGGATAAGCCCGCGTTCGACCGCAGGGAATTCCATCGCCAATCTGGACGCGTATTGAAATCCGTGATCTTGCGATGAATTTCGCGCCTTATAATTATGAAAATGACATTTCTCGTATCGTTTAGGAATTTTTGCCGTTATCAGTAGATTCGTATGTGCGTCTTGCTTCTTGCACGAACACACCCGTACTCCTTTGTCTCCAACATATTCCATTCCAGAACCAAAACAAAGCGGACATACTTCAGGCTCGTCTATCGCATCAGAGGGGTTTGAAAAATTTTTAGTTGTTTCAGTTTCCGAGTCATTTGGAACTGCGTACAAAGGTTGTTTACTGATCTTTTCTTGTGACATTTGAGTTCTGGAACGGATAGAAACCAACAGCGAATTTATGTATGTGACTGCTGAATTATAGCATCGAAGAGCGTGTTATCAAGTTATACAAATCTAAATTCATTTAAT
>JBGTEI010000644.1:0-3558 GCA_041747875.1 Pyrinomonadaceae bacterium
AAACAAAGAGCTCCCGGACGCGCGCTTTTTCCAATGTTCCGTCTCGTTTTGAGACCGAAACCTCGGCATTCTTCTTGATCTCGCCCGAGAAAATTCTGCCGATCGCAAGTCTGCCGATATATTCGTTGTAGTCAATATTTGTTACTAGAAGCTGCAGAGAATCATCGCGGATCGCTTTTGGTTCGGGAATCGTTTTGACGATCTGGTCGAAGATAGGTTTTAGATTTTTGGAATCATCTTCCATCGAAGTTTTCGCGATCCCTTCTTTTGCAATCGCAAAGAGGATCGGGAAGTCTATTTGGTCGTCGTTTGCCCCAAGGTCGATAAACAGGTCATAAATTTCATCAACTACTTCTTCCGCACGCTGATCGTGGCGGTCGATCTTATTGACAACCGCAATCGATCGAAGTTTTAGTTCGAGAGCCTTTCGCAAAACGAATCTCGTTTGCGGCAAACATCCTTCAGCTGCGTCGACCAACAGCAACACGCCATCGACCATTTTCAGCACACGTTCCACTTCGCCGCCAAAATCGGCGTGACCCGGAGTGTCAACGATATTGATCTTGTAATCGCCAAATCTTACGGAAGTGGTTTTTGCCATGATCGTAATTCCGCGCTCGCGTTCTAGATCCATTGAATCCATGACGCGATCCGTCAATTCTTCATTGTCGCGAAATGTGCCTGACTGCCGAAGCATGGCGTCTACCAACGTAGTTTTGCCGTGATCAACGTGAGCGATAATGGCGATGTTTCTGATGTTTTCCCTTGAGACCATAATATTAACCAATCCTAAAAAAATCGAATTGGAATGATGGGGTATAGAAGCACGAAAGGCAAGTATACAAAACACAAAAGGGCCTTAAAATGGCAAGGGTCACGCCGCAATAATATTGTCAGGATCGCCGATTCCATGGTGCAAAGTGTAAACATTGGCCGCAATTGCATTCATCGACAAAGCTGTCGATTTATGATGCGAAAAAGATCCCGATTTTCATTTTAACGAGGTTATCGAACCGCCCATTTTTGAATATTGAAATGTTTTTTGGTGTTTTGACACCTATATAAATTGGAATATTTGACTAACCTATGAGAATTGATGTATTTCTTTATCACCGCAATTTTACGAAAACACTAAGTTTACAAGAACAAAAGGAGAGAAGATGAAAAAATCACTAAGTTTAGTATTGGTAACTTTACTATTTGTTGTTTTGGGTTGTTCGCTGGGCGGATTGACCGGCTCTAAGGATGAAGCACCGACACCGGCGCCGGATAGTACATCGTCAGACACTACTAAGATAGAAAGTACACCTGCGGATACAAAGACGGATTCGAGTTCTAGCTCGAGCGGTTCAGGGAATTTGACACTTGATAACTTTAATAAACTAAAAGCGGGAATGAAGTACGACGAAGTCGTGAAAATTCTGGGTTCAGAAGGTAGTGAAACCAGCAGCTCGTCGATCGGCAAGATCGAACTCAAATCGTACAAATGGGAAGGCGAAAAATTTGCGCGGATCTATGTTAATTTCAAGAATGATGAAATGACATCTAAATCTCAATCAGGTTTGGGATCCACTTCGGGGTCAGGCGATGCTGACATTACGAAAGCGAAATACGATGAGATCAAGAATGATATGAGCTATGAAGAAGTTAAAAAAATCATTGGCTCAGAAGGCGAACAAAACAGCAGTTCGAGTTCGGGAAGCAGTACCTATTCTTCATACACATGGAAAGGTGCAAACTATTCGAGGATCTCGATCTCGCTCAAGGATGACAAGGTCACCAGTAAGCGACAATCGAACTTGAAGTAGTTTTTAGTTCAGCTATTAGTAAGGCCTATGAAACTTTGATTAGTTTCATAGGCTTTTTTTGATTCCGCTAAAACTCGATTACGCGGACACGTATTGGGGAGAAAGTTTTCTCAGGTTTTCGACTGCTTGCGGGAGAATGTTCAAAACATATTCAACGTCTTCCATCGTATTTTCTCTGCCAAAACTAAATCTCACTGCACCGCGCGCGAGATCTTCCTGTTGGCCGAGTGCGAGGATTATCGGTGATGGCTCGAGAGAACCGCTTGAACACGCAGAACCGGTCGAAACAGCGACGCCCTGCATGTCAAGGTTTATCAGCAACCCTTCGCCTTCAATAAATTTAAAAGTAATATTTGAAATACCCGGCAAACGATTTGCCGATGAACCGTTAATAAAGATCCCGGGTACCGAGTTAATAATACCCTTTTCAAACCGATCGCGAAGGTCATTTACCAATCCGCTGTTCTTATCGAGATCGCTCAAAGCCATTTCACAGGCCTTTCCAAATGCGACGATCTGAGGAACATTTTCGGTTCCGCCCCGCAATTCACGTTCCTGATGACCGCCGAGATTCTGAGGTTTAAGACGGGCGCCGCGACGGATATAAAGCGCTCCGGCGCCTTTTGGGGCGTAGATTTTATGTGATGAAAATGAGAGCAGATCACAATTTATTGCGTCGACGTCAACCGGGATCTTTCCAACTGCCTGAACCGCATCGGTGTGAAACCAGATCTTATTTCCCGCTGCTCGTTTCTCTTTTACAAGATTTCCGATCTCATTTACGGGTTGAATGCTTCCGATCTCGTTATTTCCGGTCATGATCGAAACGAGGATCGTTTCGTCTCGTATTGCACTTTCAAGGTCTTCGATTTTCACAGTTCCGTCTTCATAAACGGGCAGATACGTTACTTCATATCCGCGGAGTTCAAGATCTTCGCAAACGTTCATTACAGAAGGATGTTCGATCTTCGAAGTAATAATGTGTTTTCCATGTTTTTCGTTGAGTTCGCAAAGTCCTCGGATCGCAAGGTTATTGGCTTCCGTGCCGCCCGACGTGTAGGTGATCTGATTCGGCTTTGCATTTATCAATGCAGCGGCCTGGTGACGCGCTTTATCAACGGCTCCCCGCGCCTCCTGACCGTAGAAATGAATACTCGAGGGATTCCCAAATTTATCGGTCAAAAAAGGAAGCATCGCGTCAACCACTTCTTTGGCGACCGGTGTCGTAGCTGAATTGTCTAAGTAAACTCTTCGAAACATGTAATAAACCTAAATATTAATCTAACTATATTTTAGCCTTCAGCGCCTGTGCGGCACATACTCAATTTAAAGCATTCGCAATTAAATTCCTAAAATGATTCCAATAAAAAAGACGACAACTGCAATAGTTGCCGTCTTTTTAACATATTAATGGAGCCGATGATCCGGGTTGAACGGACGACCTACTGATTACAAATCAGTTGCTCTACCACTGAGCTACATCGGCAAACTGCAGGAATAATAGCGAATTTCCCGCAAGCCAAAATACTACAAAAACAATCTTTGTTGTGCAAGCCTCACTTTCTAAATATCAAACCAATAGCGTAGACCCTAATGAACGAACTGCCGTAGTCATTTCTATTATACGAACTTAGTCTGAAAAAGCCCTGCTCGAATAACCAATTCGTAAATGTGAAAATAAGACCGCATTGTTTAACAATACAAAAAAGTGTTGACGAATGATTGTCGAAAAGTTAGGATAAATGTAGCC
>JBGTEI010000645.1:0-4905 GCA_041747875.1 Pyrinomonadaceae bacterium
CGAATATCGTGACCCGTACGAAGAACCGCGCGGATCAAATGGAATTGCGATCTCAGGAACGCGAACCAGATCCGGAAATGCGATGCTGCTTATCAATCCGCACACATCCTTCTATTTCCGCGGTGAGGTTCACGTAAAAAGTGACGAGGGATTAAACACATACGGCGCGGTTACATGGGGACAGTTTTTTGTTTATCAGGGTTTTAACGAAAACACCGGATGGATGCATACTTCGACCGGTGTCGACTTTATGGACGAATTTGTCGAAGATGTTCGCCAAGTAAACGGAAAACCGATGTACAAATACGGCAATGAAATGCGCCCTGTAAATGTCTCAAGCGTCACTCTGAAATATAAGGACGGTAATGCGGTCAAAGAAAGAACATTTCCGATGTATCACACGCATCACGGGCCAATTACGCACAAACTCGGCGGAAAATGGGTTGCGACAAAACTAAACTGGGATCCGGTAAATGCGCTGATCCAATCCTTTACCCGCACAAAACTCAAAAACCATGAGGAGTTTCGCAAAATGATGGAGATCCGTAGAAATTCTTCAAACAATACGGTCTTCGCCGATTCAAGCGGAAATATTGCTTATTATCACGGTAATTTTATCCCGAAGCGGAATCCAAAATTTGACTATTCAAAACCGGTTGACGGCAGTGATCCCGAAACCGATTGGAACGGGCTGCACACCGTAGATGAAACGATCACATTAACTAATCCCCAAAACGGCTGGATACAGAATTGTAATTCAACACCATTTACTGCGGCCCTTGAATTCAGTCCGAAAAAAGAAGATTACCCGGTTTACATGGCCCCGGATCTTGAAAATTTTCGCGCACTTCATGCCGTACGAGTATTAAAAGATGCAAAGGATATAACGCTCGATAGCCTCCTCGGTCTTGCATATGATCCCTATTTGCCGGCATTTGAAAAACTGGTCCCGGGGCTTGTACAGGCTTATAACAGGTCTGCCAAAAAAGATCCGAAACTGAAAGATGCGATCGAAGAACTCCGAAAATGGGATCTGAAGACAAATGAAAGATCGGTCGCAATGTCGCTCGCACATTTTTACGGTTTGATATACAACCGTGATGGTAAAAATCCAAAGGGACTCAATGGAAACGAGCGATTTGATTATTTTGGAACCGGGTCGCCTGATTCAGAAAGGCTCGAATTATTTTCGAAGGCGGTAAAACAATTAGAGGAAGATTTTGGAACATGGAAAACTCCATGGGGTGAGATAAACAGACTGCAGCGTCTATCCGGCGAGATCGACTCTGGTTTTGACGACGCAAAACCAAGCATTCCGATCGGGATGGCATCCGGGCGCTGGGGCGCGCTCGCTTCATTTGGCGCAAATTCTTATCCGAATACAAAACGCATTTACGGATCTTCCGGGAATAGTTTTGTAGCGGTAGTAGAATTTGGCAAACAGGTAAAGGCAAAAAGCATACTTGCCGGCGGACAAAGCGGCGATCCCAATTCACCGCATTTTTATGATCAGGCCCAAAGATATGCGGACGCAAACTTTAAGGACGTTCTTTTTTATGATGAAGACATCAAGGCAAACACGGAAAAAGTTTATAAACCGGGGGAGAAGAAGTAGCCATTAACGGGCGGCGGAACCGCATAAAGATATTAGCCGGATGTGAAACGTCTGGCATACTTTGATTTTATGCCGAGCGCTGAAGGGGCGTAAGAAAAGCTATTAGTCTGTCACGCCTTCAGCGCGAAAACCAAGATTGTGTTATTTCCAGACGTTTCACATCTGGCTACTTTCGCTATGCCGTTTCACAGCGAAAAGAGGATATTTCAGGTAACCTTATTAAACTTTTCACCTTCATCGAATTTAATGACTCCTCTAATATCCCTAGTGTGATATTTTGATTTCGAGCGGCGAAAGTGCGTCAAGCGAATCGCGAAACTATTGTTTATGTTCAAAGTAATACCAGGGCGAAGATCTGCTCGTAAATGATCTTCCGGAAAATCTTCCCTGCCATTTTGCCCAAACTCTCCAACGCAGTTTGTAAAGTCCTTCACCTACCTGATATTTCAAAGTATTCTCGTTTACGGACTTCGTATCGAGTTTTTGCCATTTTCCGTTTTTCAAAAATTCCACCTGAAATCCATAACTCGTTGCCCGCGATACCGGCGACCAGGTAAAGGTCATGTTTCGTTTGTAGTAATCAAAAAACGCATTGTTAGCCGGAAGCTGCTGGATCGGGACAGAAAGACTAAATTGAGGAATCTCGTAATAGAATCTTCGCCACTCAGAAATTTCGGATTCAACACCATCTGCGCCGCGCGCTTTTACCCTCCATCTGCCATAGAAAATATCGTCAATTTTTACCCGAAGAAAAGTCTGCCCGGTAAATACATTTGCACCGGAAAGCTCGCGCCATGATTGGCCGGTCCCGGTCGGATTCTTGCCATAGTATTGAACCTGAACCATATAATCCTTGGCGCCGCTGACAGGTTTCCATGATAGCGAGAGAGTACGGTCTTTCCCGATCCTGCTGCCGGCACCGGGACTTACTAGAATCGGCGCTGGAAGTAGTTTGTAATCGGATTTAAGAAGCGTCGTGCTTTTCATCAACCTTTTTATACTCGGATTCTTAAACGTTGTAAGTTCGGTCATTTCAAGTGAATCACCGGGCAGAAGATTAAATGCCAGATATTTATAGATCCCTCTATCCGTCAGATCGTACCTTACAGAAATTCCTTCGATACCGGAATTGGGTTTTGCATCATAATATTTTATCGCCGTCTTCTTTCCCCAATCGCAAACCCCGGTTGTGCAACCTGCCCAGATCTGTATATATGCTTTTTCTTCACTTTCGGAAATTCTCACCTTTGGGATCGATTCGCCCGAGCTGTTTGGCACGGTCCATTCACCTGCAAAGTCGCGGATCTGAGCAGAGGCTCCAATGCTGAAGAGAAATATGATAAATAGAATTTTATAAAGTTTGGTGGTGATCATTTGTTTGTTCCTCCGTTTGCGGGAGTTTGCGCGTTTGAAGTTTCGAAATTGAATCTGCGCCATTCAGATATTTCGACAGGAAGACCTGCACTGCTGACTGCTTTCACGCGCCATCTTCCCCAAAATCTTCCAACGAATTTTGTGTTAACCTGCGGCTCTTCGACAGAACCATTAGAGATCACGCGTATCCATTTATTTGTCTTTCGGTCAAAATACTCAAGGTCGTAGAGGTAAGAGGTCGCGCCATTGAGCGGGCTCCATTTCAAATTCAGCGATAGATCAGAATTGGTTAGTCTTGCATCTGCTGCCGGAGAGATCAGCGCAGGAGCCGAGATAACGGTATCCGGAGTTTTGGTCATTGTAACGATAGATGTCCAGTTTATCGGAAATGATCTCTGCGACGAATAGGTGGTCATTTGCTGTACCTTAAGAAACTTACTTGGCGTCACGCTAAATATAAAAAAGCTGTTTCCAAATCCATCTGATCTATCAAAGATCGCGGACATTCCGTTTGTGCTGCTCGAAATAGCCGTCGGAAAGTATTCCGTTACGTTTTGAGTCCCCCAATCGCAGCGTTGATTCTGACCGCACATACCCCAAACTCTGACTCTTACGGAACCCTCGCTCTCCGAAATTCTTACACGGGTAATAAACGCGTCGCTGTTTGAAGACTTCCACTCACCCAGAAAGTCCTGGCGCTGCGCATTCGCAAAACTGCAAAAAAGAAGGATCGTAATCGATATTATCGTTATAAATTTAATCATTTTATTATTCTCTTGAAACTGAATTTATCGAGGGGAGTCGATAGGCGCTACACACTACGAACGGGATCTAATCCGTTTTTTGCGAAGGTGCTATGCGTATGAGGCTTTGAGAGACCGAAGAGATCGGCTGAGTTTAAGTTATTTTCTAAAGGTATCAAATGCTGCAAGTACCACAAAATAGAGCAAATTTCCGGTTGCGAGAAATCTTAACCAGACCGGCACAGCCGGATAAAACCAAACGACGATCGGCATGATCAGCATCAGCAAAACCGAAAAACCAATCGTCATAGTTTTCAAACGAGTCGCACGGCTCGGATATGCAAATTTTATCGGGACGAAATGGAGTATCGCGCAGATGATGATGACCGCAGCGTTTGCCCAAGCCGGAAGGGAGAAGATGAAAACGAGATAAAAGATGACCAGATTCCACATCACCGGAAACCCGATAAAATAATAATCATCTGAAACCATTCCTTCTTTACCGTAATAGATCGCGGAAACAAGCATTATCAAAAACGCCAAAGGAAGATGCAAAAAAGGATCGACTAGGTCCGCGGCATAAAAAAAGTATGCGGGAATAATTGCGTAGGTTGCGAAATCGACGACGTGATCGATAGTTGCTCCGTTTACTTTTGGCAGCACTTCCTTCACTCTAAATTTTCTGGCAAAAGTTCCGTCGATCCCGTCTATTAATAAACAAACCAAGAGCCACGCCATCGCAGAGCGCCAATTTTTTTCTGTTATTGCAAGGATCGCCATAAAACCGGCGAGCAATCCCGAGGCGCTAAAAAGATGCACGCCCCATGCAATGGCTTTTTGAAAGTTACTAAACGAATTCGCCATTTGGTGATTTTAACGCAGAAAAATAAAATTAGTAATTCATATGAAAAGCCGCCGGCTGGCGGTATAGACCAAAGAAGGTAAATTATGAAAAGAGTATTGGTCATCGGTTCGTGCGGCGTTGGAAAATCAACATTTTCAAAGCGTCTGCACGAATTGACGGGGCTCGATCTGATTCATCTCGACGCGTTTTATCATAAACCAAACTGGGGAGAGCCGACCGAAGATGAATGGCGTGAGACCCTCGAAGGCCTTGTAGCAAGAGAAAATTGGATAATTGACGGCAGCTATGGCGGATCGATGGAGTTTCGT
>JBGTEI010000646.1:0-3868 GCA_041747875.1 Pyrinomonadaceae bacterium
AAGATCGCGCATCACCTCGAGTTCGTATTCCTTCCAACCGAGGATCGATTCTTCGATAAGAACTTGTGAAACAGGAGAAGCCGATAATCCTCGTTCGACTATTTCCTCAAATTCTTCAGGATTATAAGCGATTCCGCCGCCGGTTCCGCCGAGCGTGTATGCAGGGCGAATAATTGCCGGATAACCGGTTTCCTTGACGATCTCTTTAGCTTCAGCCCAGGTGTGCGCAAAATCTCCGTTTGCCGATTCGATACCGATCTCATTCATAGCCTTCTGGAAGAGTTCGCGGTCTTCGCCGACCTTGATCGAATCGACATTTGCTCCGATCAGCTGAACACCGTATTTGTCGAGTATTCCGGCTTCGAAGAGCTCGATCGAAAGATTTAGTCCCGTTTGCCCGCCAACCGTTGGAAGCAGCGCGTCGGGCCTTTCTTTAGCAATGATCTCCGAAACAGTCTCGACCGTGAGCGGCTCGATAAAGGTTTTATCAGCGGTTTCGGGATCGGTCATTATCGTTGCAGGATTTGAGTTTACAAGAACGACTTCGAATCCTTCCTCCCGCAGTGCTCGACAGGCCTGGGTTCCTGAATAGTCAAATTCGCAAGCTTGTCCGATGACGATCGGACCCGATCCGATGATCAGAATTTTATGTATGTCGGTACGTTTCGGCATAAATTCTAAAGCAAAATAGTATAAGAAAATTGAGTTGGGCAATTATACCGAATGTTGCTTTAATTACCGAATAGAGGCAGGAAATAGAAGAAGAATTCGTGAAAAAATTGAGCGATCTAAGTAAACCCAAGAAAGAGACCAGCTTGATAAGTCAACAAAGAGGCAATATAAGCGATCACGGTCATATAAGTAAACATGAATATCACCCATCCCCACGAGTTTGTCTCGCGCCTTACTACTGCGAGCGTAGACATACACTGCATCGCCAGCACAAAGAAAACCATCAGGGAAAGCGCCGTGAGCGGCGTCCAGACTTTTACACCATCCGCGGTTTTCGCGTTTTGAATCGCTTTTATTAAGGTCGGATCTTTTTCGTCGGCATCTTCGCCAACGTTGTAAATAATACTAAGCGTTGAGACCAATACTTCCCGAGCCGCAAATGACGCAATTATCGCCACTCCGATCTTCCAATCGTAACCAAGCGGCTTGATCACAGGCTCTATCGTTTTCCCAAGCATCCCCGCATAACTCTTTTCGAGCTGAACCGAAGCGCTTTGTTCACCCCCGGATTCGGATCTCTCATTACCTCTCGGAAAATACATCAGCGCCCACAAAATAATAGAGATCGCTAAAATAACCGTTCCCGCCCGTTTTACAAAAAGCCAGGCCCGCGTAAGCATGTTCTGCATCACGTTTCTAAGGTTGGGGATCCGGTATGGCGGAAGTTCCATCACGAATGGCGGCGGCGGTGATTTTAATATCGTTTTTTTGAGGATCATCGCTACGATCACCGCGACAAAGATCCCAAGTGCATACATCGCGAGCATCAGCACTGCGCCAACGGATATAAAACCAAAAACGGTTTGTCCGGCAAAAAAGGCCGAAATCATCAGCGCATAAACAGGCAGACGTGCAGAGCAGCTCATAAATGGAGCGATCAAGATCGTGGCGAGTCGATCTCGTCTGTTCTCGATCGTCCGCGTCGCCATGATACCTGGTATTGCGCACGCAAAACTCGACATCAACGGTAAAAACGCCTTTCCGTGTAGACCAACCCGCGACATAAGTTTATCGAGCAAAAACGCCGCACGGGCCATATATCCGGTGTCTTCCAGAATTGAAATGAATAGAAACAATAGAAGAATTTGCGGCAGGAAAATCAATATCCCGCCAACTCCTGCGATGATGCCGTCAACGATCAGGTCATGAAGTATTCCGGGCGGTAATTGCGTCCCGACAAACTCACCAAGCGCACCAAAACCAGAATCGAGCATGTCCATCGGCAGCGCTGCCCATGTAAAGATCGTTTGAAATACGACAAGCAGGATCGCGATCAAAATCACAAGACCAAAAAACTTATGGGTCAGGATCCTGTCGAGTTTTTCTGAAAAATCTGCCTCATCTTCATCGACGGGTTTGACGGCCGCCTGATAAACGCTCGAAATAAAACTATATCTTGCAAATATCTGCTTATTTGCTGCTTCATTATCCGATAGGCTGAGATGAATTTCATCATCTTCTAATGGAGAAAGTTTGTCATTGTCCGTTATCCAACGCTTTTTTGGTTTCTCCTTACGTTCAATTGTGCTCAAAACCTCGTTTGAAAGCTCGCCGGTTCCTATCTTTTGACCGGCTTTGATACGAACGACCGGAATCTCCAGTAATTCGGCAAGTTTTTTCGTATCGATCTCGAGGTTTCGTTTCTCTGCGAGATCGACCATCGTGAGCGCAATTACGACGGGAATTCCGTATTCCAGAAGCTGCGTTACAAGGTATAGATTTCGTTCGAGATTTGTCGCGTCTACGACAGCGATAATTGCATTTGGTTTAGGAAGATCTTTGTGAGATCCGGTCAAGACCTCGCGGGCAATTTTCTCATCGAGCGAAGTAGCATCAAGGCTATAAAGTCCTGGTAAGTCAATAAGCTTAAGATTCTTGCCGCCAACTTTCCAATTTCCTTCTTTTCTTTCAACTGTAACTCCGGAATAATTTGCGGTTTTTTGGCGCAATCCGGTAAGCGCATTGAACAGAGTGGTTTTCCCAGCGTTTGGATTCCCCGCAAGGGCTATTATGGTTGGGTAATTTGAATTTACTACCGGTGGGGTCGGAACTATTGATGTTTCTGAAGTATTCAAAATAAAAGGTTGAGAAATCGAATCTATTCGTCGACCTCGATCGCTTCAGCTTCATTTCGCCTCATCGCAAGATTGTAACCGCGAACACGGATCTCGATCGGATCACCAAACGGAGCGGTTTTAACTACCCTTACTGAAACGCCAGGCACAATTCCCATCTCCATTAGCCGTTTGGAAATCGCGTCGTTCCCAAGAACATTTCTGACTTTCGCTTTCGCGCCGATCTGTACGTTTGCAAGTGTCATCGTTTGTTTACCTAAATTGAAAATTTTTTCTCAGTAAATTTCACAACTCTTTCCAAGCAAAATAATACTCTAATTGAAAACAGATTTCAATTTCAATAGATACAAAAACAAAATAAATTACAAAAATATGGATAAAATTAGTTGGTGTCGGAAGTTTTCGCTTGGGATGAGAAGTTTTCTATGCTTTCAATGATCGATTTTACTCTCTCAGTTCGACTTTCGGCATTCAGGATCGGCCTTCCGATCACTAAATAACTTGAGCCGCGTGAAACCGCTTCGCCGGGTGACATCACTCGTTTTTGATCGTCATTATCAACTCCGCCGAGGCGAACTCCGGGAGTGACAATAAGGAAATCGTCTTCTCTGATCTCGCTTCTGATAGAAGTGACCTCATTTGGTGAGGCAACAACACCATCTAAACCCGATGATCGTGACAGATGTGTTAAGTCTAAAACTAGTTCTTCAATATGTTTGTCAATACCGGCTTCCCTAAGCGTTTCACGATCGGAACTTGTCAATACAGTTACTCCAATGATCTTCGGTTTCGCAAGCCCCTCATTTTCGCATGTTTCTGAAACTAAATCCGTCGTCCGGATAATCATTTCCCGTCCTCCTGAAGCGTGAACATTAAACATCCACACGCCGAGTCTCGCAACTTCAACCGACGCTTTTGCAACAGTTATAGGAATATCGTGAAATTTCACATCGAGGAATATCTTTACCCCGCCATAAACCATTTCTTGCACAAAATTCGCGCCGCATGAAGTAAATAACTGCAACCCGATCTTAAATGCTCCAACTTGTGTTTTGAGTTCG
>JBGTEI010000647.1:0-2728 GCA_041747875.1 Pyrinomonadaceae bacterium
GGAAAAACCATTTCATCGCAAAGATCTGCTCGGGATCCGGGATCTTTCCCCCGAGGAAATTCTCGGCATATTGAATACTGCTGAGAATTTTCGTGAGATCTCAGATCGCGAGATCAAAAAAGTTCCCACGCTTCGCGGAAAAACCATCATCAATCTATTTTTTGAAGCCTCGACGCGAACCCGAACGTCGTTTGAACTCGCCGCTAAGCGGCTTTCGGCCGACACGGTAAACGTAAGTATTTCCACCTCTAGCGTTTCAAAAGGCGAAACTCTTATCGATACCGCATTGACGCTCGACGCAATGTCGCCCGATTGTATCGTCGTCAGACATTCAAGTGCCGGTGTTCCGCACCAACTCGCGAAGATTAGCCGCGCCGCAGTTGTAAATGCCGGCGACGGCACAAACGAGCACCCGACACAGGCGCTTCTTGACGCGATGACGATCCGCGAACAAAAGGGTTCCTTTGAAGGACTAAAGGTCGCGATTCTCGGAGACATACTTCATTCGCGAGTTGCTCGTTCGAACATTCATCTTTTAACAAAACTCGGTGCCACTGTTAGAGTTGCCGGACCGAGAACGCTTGTTCCGCCGGAATTTGAATCGCTTGTAGAAGAAGGTTTGACGGTTGCGCCGAATGTCGAAGAAGCTATCGAAGATACGGATGTGGTAATGATCCTGCGGATCCAAAAGGAACGTCAGGATTCGGCTTTCTTCCCGACCTTGCGTGAATACGCGATCCATTATGGTTTAACTCAGGAACGACTCGATCGCGCGAAAAAGGATGCGATAGTTCTTCATCCCGGACCAATGAATCGTGGTATCGAAATAGCCTCGGATGTCGCCGACAGCTCGCGTTCGCGGATTCTCGATCAGGTTAAATATGGCGTGACGGTTAGAATGGCAGTTTTGTATTTGGCTACCGGCGGAAAGGCGTCCGACTGATAAGAAGTTTTGCTACGGATAGTTTACTTATGAAATTCCAACCTGCGTCATCAGCTTTATAAAGCGCGGATCTTTTCGAATGCCGTCAAAATGCGGTTCAACACCAAGAAACTGGAGCTGTGAATCGCGAATTTTGTATGCGCGCTCTAGCGTCGACAGAGCCTTTTCTTTTTCATCCAATCCTATATAGACGATCGCCAATTCAACGGGCGAGACATAGTCAGTTCCGGTTTCCAGCTGCTTGAGTATAATACGCGCTTCGCTCGCCTTCCCGGCTTTTGCAAGTGCAAAACCGAGGTAACATTTAACTCCCGTATGATCTCCGTTTAACTCAAGCATCTTTTTGTAGTCAACGATCGCACGGTCATATTGCCTTCGAACCACATCCATAAAACCAAGCATGAAAAAAGTCGGACCGTGGTCCGGATTTAGTTCGATAGCGATCTTGAATTGCTCATCGGCCAAAGCATACCGGCGGGCGAAATAATAAATATATGCGATATCTGAATTTATATTAGCCCTTAAAGGATCGAGTTCTCTTGCCTTTTTGATACTCGAAATGGCATCTTCATGTCGTCCTTGTGAACTTAGAAAAAATGCATATCTAAAGTACACATCTGCAAGATTTGGATTTAACTCCATCGCGCGTTTAAATCCATGATCTGCGCCCGACCAATCCCATTCTGCCTGCCTGATACCGGCCAGTGTCAGATGCACCTCCGAGAGGTTGCCATCAAGTTCCAACGCCCGTTTAGCCGCCATTTTTGCCTTCGGCATCATTTCTTTCGGATCCCGGAAACTGTTTGCGCCGATCGAGACATAAATTCGGGCTAAGGCAGCGTAGGCTTCCGCATAATCCGGATCAATGTCGATCGCCTGCTCATAGTATTCTGCGGCTTTTATTGCTCCTTCACCGGAACTTTTTGACTGGTAGAATTTCCCCTTTAATAAAAGTTCATAAGCCTTCGGGTCAGCTTTGTTTATTTTTGTAAATCGCTGCATTTCAACGTTCGACAGATGAACTTGCATTTGTTTTGCGATCTGCTGCGAGATCTCTGCCTGGACGTTTAAAAGATCTGACTTCTTACGATCAAAGCGCTTACCCCAAACCCTTGATCTATCGGTTGTATCGACAAGTTCGGCGATAATTTGAAAGTCAGCTCCCCGCTGTGAGATACGGCCGCTTAAAATAAATTTCACACCCAATGAATCTGCAATTTGCCCGGGGGTTAGATCGGTTCCCTTATATTTAAATACCGAACGCCATGCGATTACCTTTACGCCCGGCAGCCGTGAGAGTGAATCGATAAGAGACTCGCCAATTCCGTCCGATAGATAATCCATGTCGGGATCACCGCTTTCATTGACAAAGGGCATAACGGCTACTGAGCGTTCCGTTTCAGAACCCGTTAAAGGGTAAAAATATCCGCCGATCAATAGTGATAAAACAAATACTGCAAAGATCCCGACAGCGAAAACACGCGGCGTTTTTATCGAACTAATAATGCTTTTTGTGCCCGAAGGCTCCCTGTGGAGGTTTTCCTGCTCAAAATTCGTCGGTAAATTTGAAGGGCTGGATACACCTGATCGATTTGGAGAAGTATTATGTTTACTTTTGGTTCCGGCGGTGTCGCCAATATGTCCACCTTTGCCGGTTAACGAATTCCGCAGTTCGGCAATGTCTTGCAATAGATCTTCCAGCTTTTCGTAGCGCTGAGTAGCGTCTTTTAGCAAAGCCTTTTTGATGATTCGCTCTAACTGTTCCGGCGGCTCTTCCCTAAACGG
>JBGTEI010000648.1:0-3401 GCA_041747875.1 Pyrinomonadaceae bacterium
CAAAAGTTGGGCCACAGGATATTGCGACTTTGATCTACACCTCCGGAACAACAGGCGAACCAAAGGGCGTAAAACTCTCGCACGAAAATCTGCTTTCGAATGTTTTAGACGCGGGTGAGAATTTTCACTTCGCTTCCGATGATGTTCCGCTTTCAGTTTTGCCGCTTTCCCACGTTTTTGAACGAACGGGAATGTATCTTTACATCTACAACGGAATGGCTGTGCACTATGCTGAATCGGTCGAAAAAGTCTCGGACAACTTGCGGGAGATCCGTCCGACAATTTTCGTCGGAGTTCCAAGGATCTTCGAGAAAGTTTATGCGACGGCGAAACTGCGTGCGTCGAATTCGAGTAAATTCAAGGAACGTATTTTTGATTGGGCGATCGAGATCGCGAAAGAGATTGCGCTTAAAAACGAGAATCATGAAAGTGTTCCGGCATTGCTCGCGATCAAACACAGCATTGCCGACAAGCTTGTCTTTTCAAAGTTAAGAGCTTTTTTTGGAGGGCGCCTGAGGTTTTGTATATCCGGCGGTGCGGCGCTTTCAAATAGTATTTACCTGATCTTTACGGGGGCGGATATTTCAATAATGCAGGGTTATGGATTGACGGAAACTTCTCCGGTCGTTTCATCAAACAATCCGTTAAATCATCGCCTTGGAACGGTTGGTAAGCCGATCCGAAATGTGGAAGTTCGAATTGCAAAAGACGGCGAAGTCGAGGTCACCGGACCAAATGTCATGCTTGGTTATTACAACAAACCGGAAGCAACGAACTCGACATTTACATCCGATGGATGGTTTAAGACCGGCGACATTGGTGAGCTTGATAGCGATGGATTCTTAAAGATCACTGACAGAAAAAAAGAACTTTTCAAGACCTCGGGCGGAAAGTATATTGCGCCTTCGCCGATCGAGCAAATGATCAAAGGATCACGTTTTGTAAATCAGGTGGTCCTTATCGGTAATTCGAGAAAATTTGCCTCAGCGCTGATCGTCCCCAATTTTGAACAGCTTGAAAGTTATATTGCGCGCGAAGGTAATCCAATTAAGACCCGCGAGGAAATATGCAGCGATGCCCAAATTATTGAGTTGTTTGAAAAGGAAGTAGCGAAATTTTGTAAAGGATTAGCAAGGTTTGAAACTGTAAAGAAGGTAGCCCTGCTGGTCGATGAACTGACTGTTGCGACCGGCGAACTAACGCCGACACTAAAGATCAAGAGGCGCATCATTGACGAAAAATATAAAGATCTGATCGACGAAATTTATAAAAATGCGGAAATGAAAAAGCCTGTAAACTGATGTTTACAGGCCCCGGATCAAAGTTTAATAGTAGTTCTTCTTCCTTAATATAAAACGCGATTTGCTCCGCCGGTAGCAAGTGAAATCGCTCCCGATTGAGCTCCTCCGATTGCAGCTTCAAGGATAATTTGTCCGATACTCTTCTTTTTTGTCGCAACATCTATAATGTCATAGGGTTCAAGCATTATGTCTTTTTCCACTTGCTCCTTAATGAGTTTCAGATTCGCCGTTATGGTTTCGCGTTCACGCGAACCTTCAATTTTCCGGTAGATCTTCACATCCTTTATTTTTGCTTTTTCTCTAACTCCACCGGCCATCGCGATTGCCTGAGTGAGCGATAATCCGCCTTCTTTAATGTAAACTCCGCTTGAATTGGTGATCTCACCATTAATATAAACCGGCGATGCCTTTTCGACAACAATAATATCACCCGGAAGTATAATAGGATTTGAGTCATTTACACCCTTTTGGATCCCGCTCAAACTGTACATTCTAGACGGGATCTCGGTTCCGTTCTCCGATTCTTCCAGCCATTCAGCGTTCTCCTCAGGAGCAGCACAAGTTGGTGGCTGAGGTCTGATGACACGTACAAACCCGCCGGCTTCCTCCTTTACTCCGCCGGAAAACGCGATCAACTCAAGCAACGTCGCTTGTCTTCGAAGTTCAACCCCGCCCGGTGTCATCACCTCGCCCGAAACCGTCACAGGCATAGGTTTTCTCCGTTCCGAAACATAAACGCTTACCATTGGATTTCTAACATATTTTGCGATCCGTCTGGTAACTTCCGCACGAAGCTCCATTTCGGTCCGGCATTTTGCCGCAATTGGTTCTTCATCAAACGGGACAGAGAAGTTTCCGTTTTCATCAACGTAAGCCAGAAAGCTAAACTGCTCTTCGCCAAGTACTTTCCCCTCGATCTTATCCCCGGGAACGACCATATAGTTTCTGACCTCGGCCGAAACAGAATCTCCCGGTGTTGAATCCTGGGCCAGAACGGTCGACGAAGCGATCGCAAACAAAACAATAGCGAATAGGTAAAATCTTTTCATAATAATATTTCCTTGAATACAATAAGTTGCGCATTACAGAATAGCGTACAAAGTGCTTGGATTCAAACAATTTGATGTCCGTTGTATATCGGTTCGAACACCTTTTCATCCTCTATCGATCCATTATAGACGACCATCTCGCTGGCGATACCTGGTTGAGTATCTAATAGCGGTTGTGGTTTAATAACGTGCACATATGAATCAAGATTGTCTTTTCTGTAAAATTGCCGCAGGTACGATACCGTCGGAAATCCTGTTTCAGGATGAGGTTTGTGTCGCATTTAGGGACATTAGTCCGCAGGCACCCGTGCATATCTTAGTCATTCCGCGCAAGCATTTTGCGTCACTGGATGAAGCGGATGCTGATCAGAAAGAGACACTTGGGCATTTACTTTTAACCGCGGCTGAGATCGCCAGAACCAAAGGTATCGCAGAAGACGGTTATAGGATCGTGATCAACACAAATGATAATGGAGGACAAACAGTTTTTCACCTGCACGTGCATTTGTTAGGCGGAAGACAATTTATCTTTCCCCCGGGATAAAATGAAAAGAAGTATTTTTATGATTAATTGGAAAGCAACTATTTATTTCATTTTAGTTTCGCTTTTGATGGTCGGATGTAATGAACAGGCGGCGAAAAATAATAACGCAAATGTCGCTGAGAATTTCAACAACGAGGTCAATGCGGAAATACCGGGCGCAAATATTAACTCGGAAACTAATAAGAACATTGACGATTCGGAAGTTCCAACATTTTCCGATGCAAATGAAGCACTGAAAAAAGCGGACGAATATCTCGACGCAAATAATACAAAAAAGGCGATCGATGCTTACAAGCAGTCAACTGAACTTGACCCGAATCTGGCTGACGCGCATTTCAAGCTCGGAATTGCATATTCGCTCGTTGAATCGGAGGAAGAATCAGAAGTACCTGGAGATGACGAACCGGTTGAGAAGAGCGGGAAACGCGGAAAAAAATCAAAACCGGAAAAGAAAAACTCGGAAAAAGCTTTTGAAAATGCTGTAAAAGCTTATAAAAGACTTATAGC
>JBGTEI010000649.1:0-6266 GCA_041747875.1 Pyrinomonadaceae bacterium
AAATCAAATTGCAATCCATCCGAAAGTCGTTTGTTTAGGCCAAACTGTGCTCCGTGATAGTTTGAATAGCCGTTTGACTTTAGGAGCAGCGCTTCAGGAACGTTGAATCCAAGGATCGGAACGCGTGCCTCAAATCCGATCACTGAGCCTCCGGCATTTGCCAGATTTAGATCGACCATACCAAGTGCCGAATTGAAAAAACCAAATGCTTTTCCAAGTCCTCGTTCCCGCGCCGTCGTACCTCCGCTTAAAGCACCATTTGGCGAACCCGAAGCGACATACGCGGCGTTAAACCGTTCGAATACATGATCAGGTGTATTTGTGTCATTTAGATCGTACCCCTGATTTAGTGCGAGTGATTGCAAGAGATTTCGACCTGCCGTTCCGACGTATCTCGCCTGAAACAGGAAATTCTTTGCAAATTCATATTGCAATCCTACGTTCCATTGATGAACATACGGAGTTTGAAGATCCCGATCGATCGCACGGAATTCGAATGTCTCAGCAACGTTTCCGGTCAATCCTCCCGAAAACGGAACACCGCGTGCATCTGTTGTCGCCGGGGTATTGTCGCGAATTTGATAACTACCACCAGCACCTGAACTTCGCACAACCCGGAAAGGCAGCCATTCGTTTAGCGGGATCGTGGTTGGCGTATTTGCAAACGCGAAGTCTATCGGCACGTTCCGGCTTGGAACCGTAATTTCAACTTCTCTTAAGAACGGATAGTTACTAAAGATCGTGTTGATAAAGGCTGCCGACGGCCGGTCATAGAACAACCCGTAACCACCCCGGACGACCATTTTGTCACTGATCTTATAAGCCAAACCTACGCGTGGTGCAAAATTATTGTAATCTTCGCCATTTAGCGTATGACCATTTGGCGCGATATTTGTAACATTGATCGCACCGTCAACGACAGGATTGCCGGTTAGCTGCACGTTGTTTGGCACCAGGAAACCAGATGTCGGATTATCGCAAAGTGCCGTAGTTCCACTTTGTGTAAAACACGACGCGAATTGTCCCACGTCGAAATTACCAATCCGGCCATTTTTTTCCGTTGGATATTTGAAAAGTTCATATCGCACGCCGACGTTTACCGTCAAGCGATTAGTGATCTTCCAGTCGTCGGTTAGATAAAATCCGTAATCCGAAAATCGAAATTCTTTGTCTGTGATCCCGTATTGGGTGTCCGCTTCGGTAGCATTGCCGGTAAGAAACTGCGTAAATGTTTCGAATTTCTCAAACTCTGTAGCCTGCTCTTCCGGAAGGTTTGTGTCGTATTGATGACGTTTGAATTCGCCTCCAAATTTCAAATTGTGATTCCCGGCAATATAAGTCAAATTATCGGAAATGCTGAACGAAGCCTGTTTGCGTTTATTGAATGAATCATTTGGCCCGCCCAGGGAGAAGTTTGAAAGTGCGTTTCTTCCAACGAAATGTCCTAAACGCCGTGTCGCTATGCTGTCATCAAAAACGGTAGCAGGATTGAAGATCCCGTTTGCTTCATTGGTGAATTCTTCCGTCAGAAATGGATCATCAAGTTGCCGGGTATTGTTCAGGAAAAAATATCCGAAGCGTACTTCATTGATCAGCTTTGGTGAAAAAACGTGTGTATCGGAAATTGAAAGAGTGCGATTTTGATCTTTTCTGCGTAGCGTGAATGGTGAAACGAGGCTGCTCGGATCAGGAAATGGATCAAATCCCGGAAAATCTGAAAAAAAGAAGGTACCGCTAAGCGTGTTAGCGCTACTAAGCTGCCCATCCAATCGCGCTGTCATCTGATTCTGACGGAATCTCGCGGGTTCAACATTTATCACCTCGATCAATGGATTTTCTAAACGCAACGTTTTGGTCGCAACATTTGGAAATGACCCAAACTGAAAATTCGCTGTTCCGGCTTGGTCAATTACACCGGAGTCTGTAAAGGTTGTCGGCGTCTGAATTACATAGCCGCCCGTAACCGGATTCTTTAGATTCATTAAATTGAAAGCGACATTGCTGATATCGCCTGCGGTAAGACATTGGCTACCAACACATCCGTTTTCGGCATTGAATGCCGCCGCGATTGCCGCCCTCGATCGATCACCGCCTAATGCCAAAATTGCTCTTGGCAGGACGGTTCTTGAGCGTGCAGTTGGAACCAGTCCGGTATTTGCGTTTGTGTACTGATAACCGCCAAAAAAGAAAAACCGATCCTTGATGATCGGTCCGCCAATTGTAAAGCCAGTTTCAGTTCTGTCAGCTTTTGGTTTTTCGATCCCTGCATCTGCTAAAAAGAATTCGTTCGAATTGAATGCTTTATTCTGCAGGTAGTAATAGGCAGAACCGCGAAAATTATTTCCGCCGGATTTTGTAACGAGCTGGAAATTCCCGCCGCCGCTTCGTCCGGTAGATGCATCGTAAAGACTTGTTTGAAGTTTAACTTCCTGTAAAGTTTCGGGGGCCGGCGAAATATTATCGTTGAGCGAACCCTCGTTGCTTGTAATGTTTGTCGCGTCAATTCCGTTAAAGAAAAGACTCGTAGAAGTGGTACGAGTACCGTTAACAGAAGGTGAAATGTTGCCGTTTCCGTTAACACCTACCGGTGAAAGTTCGGCGGAAACCCCGGCTTCCGAGGAAAGTAACCCTGTGAAACTTCTCGTTGAGGTTGGGATCTTTGTCACCTCATCTCCTGTTATCTGTCGCGAGATCGCTGCTGATTCACTCTGAACAAGAGGCTGCTCGGACGTAATAGTGACAATATTTTCAATACCGCCGACTTCGAGTTCGACCTGCACTGTGCGTGGTACAGAAGCCTCAACACTTACATTTTCATTGATAGCTTTCTTAAAGCCATCTTTTTCGTAGGTAACTTTGTAACTCCCTACGGGAAGCACCGTAATTGTCCAACGTCCACTCTCATTTGTGGTAGTATTTCTTGTTAGATTCGTCCCCTCATTTGTTACGATCACGGTTGCGCCTTGAACTACTGCTCCCGTCGAATCGGAAACCGTTCCGTTTAAACTTCCGGTAGCTTGAGCTTTTGCTTCAGCAACTCCAAAAAACATGGCGCAAATTAATAACGTATACACTTTTACAACTCGCTTGATGTACATACCCATCTCCTTATTTCTATAACTTAAAACCAAAATCCATGGACGCGCCCGAAACCGGTTTAGAAACTCCGCGGCGGCCCAAAATAGTATTAAAACGAATAAATTTATAACTGGATAATCAAGCGATAGATTAAGACAGTGAGGTTAATTAGTTGTGAAAGAAATGTTAAAAATTTGCTACGATTAAATTACAGCGAAGTTAAAACGTGATGGAAATGAGTGCAGGAGTAAGAGTTGCGCAGTCGAACTTTTATAAACTTAGCTGGAGATTAGTTCGGAGAAACTAGTAGAGACTTGCGCTATCTTCAAGCAATTTTTCGGCTTCAGACATTCCGCGGTCTATTCCGCCCTGCAGGTCTTTGATCGTTTGGTCGATCACAACATCGGGCGTGACGCCGATTTTTTCGTAAATGTTTCCATTTGGAGAAACAAAACCAATGTCGCTGATGTGAAGTTCGCTGCCGTCTTTGAGCGAGTGCTTTCTGGAAATGCCAAGCAGACAACCGCATGATTGTTCGCCGACGATCTTTGCCCGGCCCAATTCCTGCAGACTGCTTGCAAACAATTCAGAGCCGCTTGCGGAGAATTTACTCGTTAAGATTATCAAAGGTTTCCCGTAGAGCTGACCACCTTTTTCGCCTGCCGTGAATTTCTTAAGAGTTTGTTTTGAATTTCCGGTGCGCTTCAAAAACTTGCCGAAGTTATATTTTCGGTCGAGAAATACGCCGGCCATTTCCAGAACTTCGCTTATGCTTCCGCCGCCGTTATATCGCAGATCAATGATGAGCGCAGGTGTACTTTGGAGTTCCGAAAGAGTTTTTTTGAATTTGTCCGAGATCGGAGATTTGAAGCTGGAAATTGAGATATATCCGAGTCCGGAGGGCAAAACACGTCCCACGGCTTCCGATGTTTCGGATACAATTTCACGCGTTAAAGTAACGTCAAAATTAATACCTTGATGATCGGTCAATCCGATCTTAACACTCGATCCCGGTTCCCCGCGCAGAATGCGGCTGTAGGTCATGATCTCAAGCGATCTTTCCGACGATGATTCGCCAAGCTCATTCTGAGCGTCCTTAAAGCGTTTCTCAACATCTATCCCGTCGATCGTTCTAACGATCATTCCCGGTTTAACCCTTGCCAGATCATTCTTAGCATTTGGGGTTACAAGCTCGACAACCGACTTTCCTTCCACGCGTGAAAGCAAGATCCCTACTGTCGTATTTTGCCTATCCCTTCGTTCCTGCGCCTCACGCGGCGTCAAAAAACGCGTGTGCGCATCATTCATCTCGCCGACCATTTTTTTCAAGAGATCGTAAAAGTCGTCACTCGTTTTAGTATCGGCGATCTGCTGCTCATAATTTCCCCTAACTCTCCGCCAATCGACGCCGTTCATATTCGGATCGTAGTAACGGTCATTGATCAAATTCCAAACATTCTCAAAAATTTCCGTCCGGTCTTCGAACGTAAGTTCTTCCGCCGAATACCCAAAACTAGCGCTTGGGATCGCCGTAAACAACAGTGCGAAGGTCAATAATAGTGCGGCAATATGATGGTGCAATACGAGATTTGATCGGTTCGGTTTCATAAAACTTTTTGAAATCCTTACGTATATATTGAAAAATCCGGGAAGACTATGAACATTATACGGTTTTGGTCACGAAAAGTTCTAGTAAAAAATTGATCACTGCAAAAAAAAGACGCGATTTTTTGGTCGCGTCTTGAAAAGATCAGTTACATATAAATTCCGTCGATCCTCATCGGCGGTTTTATTCTTACATGATAATGATTTCCATGATTCGGCTCCTTTGTCGCGAGGCCCTTAAATCTCGGGTCATTAAAGAAAATAAACTTTGTGTTCATCTTTGATTTTATCGATTCTACCTGTGCTTTTGCCGCTTCATAGTAAAAATACTTCGTGTAGGTTTTTGCGTCGAGCTTGTCCCAAACATTTGTTTTCGGAGGAAGCAACGGCAGGCGCATATCAACATCAAGTCCGGTTTGGTGACTCTTATGTCCGCTTGCAAATCCGCCTTTCATTGGCGTCAGATCCCGGATCCACATTGGCGGAGCATCGTTAATAAACATCGATCTCGTAATATATGCCATTCCGGCATATTGGATCGCATCATTCATCCAGGTCGTGGTCCAGCAGTTTGCCGTGTGCGTTAGCGGCGTCATTCGCCATCCGATCCCGGTTCGCCCGGTCATATTTATCCAGCCCGGCGAATTTTGAGCCGCAAGCCAACGATGTGTTTCGCCATTTCTATCGATCCGTCCATCGCCGGAATCCCGTTTTGACTTGCCTTTGATTATGCACTGAAAGAGCTTTATAAGATTTGTAAACTCTGTGCTTTTCGGATTTGTTTCACCCGCCACCCATGTATATCCGAGCTCAACAAAACGATCTTTTACTTTTTTGAAATCTGCCGGATCGTTATGTGGTAACCCCTTCGATGCGCTGCCCGAACCGACCGAGCCGGTTAATTTTAGTAGTGCCATTTGTAAAAAAGTCCTCCGCTTATTAGGTATTAAATTATCGTCGTAATAATTTCGCGGATACTTCTTTGCAATTCCCGATCGTCCGTTATTGGCGATACAAATGCTACTTCGGCTGCGTCAATCGATGAAATCCCTTTCGAGATCATCTGAGCTGCGTAGATCAGCAGTCTGGTTGAAACTCCTTCTTCGAGCCCGTGCCCGCGAAGATTACGTATCTTTTGACCGATGGTTACGAGGTCTTTTGCGGAATCGGCATCAATGCCGCCCTCTTTTGCAACGATCTCCGTTTCGGCTTCAGCATCAGGATAATCAAATTCCAAACCGATAAACCTTTGACGCGTAGACTGTTTGAGGTCTTTTAATACAGACTGGTAACCCGGATTATATGAGACTACGAGCATAAATTCTTCCGGTGCTTCGATCACCGTCCCGCGCTTTTCGATCGGCAGTCGGCGTCTGTCATCGGTCAGCGGGTGAATTATTACGACCGTATCTTTTCTGGCTTCGACGACCTCGTCCAGATAACAGATCGCGCCGGAGCGAACCGCAGTCGTCAAAGGTCCGTCGTGCCAAACGGTTTCTTCGCCTTCGAGCAGAAATCTGCCGACCAGATCAGTCGCCGACAATCTTCGTGGCACGCGACGGTTATCAGTGGACGATTTAATT
>JBGTEI010000650.1:0-3451 GCA_041747875.1 Pyrinomonadaceae bacterium
GATCAGCCTGGATCTTGACCGAAGGAAATTTTTCTCTTCGGTCGGAAAAGGCTTTGGTATGATGACTTTATCATCTGCTGCCGTAGCATCGTTATTTGAAAATGTGACAGCCGCGACAAAGAATATCGCACATCTTTCCCCGGCGGAGGCTGCGATGGACGAAGATTTTTGGGCAGTTATCCAGCAATCGTTTTCAGTAACCCGCGGAATAATAAATCTCAATAATGGCGGCGTTTCACCGAGTCCGCGAATCGTTACGGAAGCCTTTGTCCGCTACACCTGGCAGCAGGAAGATGCTACCGCGTATACGATGTGGCGAATTCTTGAACCGCAATCGGAAACGATCAGAACCGGACTCGCTGAAATTTTCGGATGTGATTCCGAAGAGATCGCGATCACGCGAAACGCATCCGAATCGCTCGAAATACTCCTTATGGGTTTAGACCTTAAAGCAGGGGATGAGATCTTAACGACGACCCAGGATTATCCGCGCATGCTGACTACTTTAAAGCAGCGTGAACTGCGAGAAGGCTTGAAACTAAATCTGATCAAAGTCCCGATCGCGCCAAAGAATTTTAACGATCTTGCGACGCCGTTTGAACGTGCGATTACGCCAAAAACGAAATTGATCCTGATGTCGCATCAGATCAATCTGACCGGGCAGATAATGCCCGTAAGAAAAGTTTGCGAAATGGCGCGGGCGAGAGGGATCGAAACAATTGTGGACGGCGCACATTCGTTTGCGCAGTTTGAGTTCAAACGCGACGATCTGCAGTGCGATTATTTTGGAACTTCGCTTCACAAATGGCTTTACGCACCGAAAGGTACGGGAATGCTATATGTCAAGAAAGACAAGATCTCAAAAGTCTGGGCGCTAATGGCCTCGGACGACAAAAATCGAAACGATATTAGAAAATTTGAGGAGATCGGAACGCATTCTGCGGCAATGCGACTGGCGATCGGCGAAGCGGTATTGTATCACAATGCGATCGGAGCAGAACGAAAAGAAGCGCGGCTCAGGTATTTATCGCATTATTGGATGAATAAATTGAAAGATATTCCCAAGATCGGTTTCAACACATCGTTTGACGAGAACCAATCGTGCGCCATCGCAAACGTAAAGGTTGACGGAATCGATCCGACAGAAATCGGCAATTATCTTTTTTCAAAGCATAAGATATTTACAACGCCGATAATTCACGAGGAATTTACTGGAATTAGAATAACGCCAAATGTTTACACGACGCTTTGGGAACTCGATCGGTTTTGCACTTCAATGGAAGACATTGCGCGAAATGGCTTACCGAAAAGCGTAGCAGTTTAATAGTAAAAGAAACGGGAGATTCTCACCCGATAGTAAAGAAATTTACACTATATTTTTATGAGCATTAAGAAAGTTACACAACATCCGACGCAAAACGAAGCGTTGATCTTTGAGCGTTCGCAAACGGGCAGGGTTGGTTATCGTCTGCCAAAACTGGACGTTGAAGAAACGGCGATAGACGAGATCATCCCGGCTGAATTACGACGTGATGATGATCTTGAAGGCGTTCCGGAAGTTTCGGAAGTAGATGTGATCAGGCACTTTACACGTATGTCGACGTGGAATTTCTCGATCGACCTTGGAATGTATCCGCTTGGATCATGCACGATGAAATATAATTCGCGCCTCAATGAAAAGGTTGCGAGGATCGCCGGGTTTACAGATCTTCATCCGCTTGCTCCTGAAGAAGAATCGCAAGGTGCGCTAAAGCTGATATACGACCTTCAGGAAAATCTGGCAGAAATTACGGGGCTTCCCGGTGTTTCACTTCAGCCGGCGGCCGGAGCGCACGGGGAAATGACCGGCGTGATGATTATGCGGGCGTTTTTGGATAAACGTGACGGCGAAGAATCAAAAAACCGCCGTGTAATGCTGGTACCGGATTCCGCTCATGGAACAAATCCAGCGTCTGCAAAAATGGCAGGATTTACCGTTAAGACGATTCGTTCGACGCCTGAAGGGTTTACGGATATGGTTCACCTTAGCGAACTTTGCGAACAGGGCGGGATCGCCGGATTGATGCTTACTAACCCGAGTACGGTCGGAATTTTTGAAAAGAATATCAAGGAGATCTGCTCGACGATTCATGAAGCCGGCGGTTTGGTTTACATGGACGGCGCAAATATGAATGCGCTTGTCGGAATTTCGCGGCCCGGTGATATGGGGGTCGATGTGATCCACCTCAATTTGCACAAAACGTTCTCAACACCGCACGGCGGCGGCGGTCCGGGATGCGGCCCATGCTGCTGTACAGCTGAACTGGACCAATTTTTGCCAAAACCGCAGATCATAAAAGCCGGCGACAAATACAAACTCGATCACGACAGACCGGATTCGATCGGCAGAGTTAAGGCGTTTTACGGCAACTTCGGAATGATGGTCCGTGCACTTGCTTACATTCAAACTCACGGCGACACCGGACTAAAAGAAGCAACCGAAGCTGCGGTACTGAATGCACGCTATCTCGCGCACTATTTGAAAGAAGATTTTCCTAAGCCTTTTGAAGCAGATCCGATGCACGAAGTTATTTTGTCGCATAAGTATCAAACGCGAAAAGGCGTCCATACGCTCGATATCGCAAAGCGTCTGATCGATTACGGTTTCCATCCAATGACGGTTTATTTCCCATTAATTGTTGAAGGCGCGATGCTTATCGAACCTACGGAATCGGTCGGACGACAGGAACTCGACGCATTTATTGATGCGATGAGATCGATCGATAAAGAAGCCAGGGAAAACCCGCAGCTCGTTATTGACGCACCGCATACAACGCGGATCGGAAGACTCGACGAAGCGACAGCGGCACGGAAACCGGTGCTCCGTTGGGAACCGGATTCAGATGCGAAAGCTGCTTAGAAGGGGCGGGTTTGATTGGCATGGAGAAATTCGATGCAGTTGCCGTATGTCCATAATATCGACCAGATTCTCTTTTCGCTTTTTGGTATACATTTTTGGTGGTATGGTCTGAGTTTTTTGCTCGGGTTTTTAAATGCGCACATATTTTTACGACGGAACCGCAAGAGCGTAGGACTCTCGCTTCCGGCAGTTTATGATCTGACGATCTTAATAGCGCTCGGCACTCTAATTGGGGGCCGGGCGCTTGTCGTTGTAAACAACGAATGGAGTTTTTACGGTGAACATCTCCTGTTAATTCCGAGCATTTGGGTCGGCGGATTTGCGACACATGGATTGATATTCGGCGGGGCGATCGGTGTCATCATTTTTTGTCTCATCTACCGAATTCAGATTCGTCCTATACTTGATCTGCTGGCGATCTCGGCTGCAATAATAATGGGGTTTGGAAGGATCGGAAATTTTATCGACGGGCAGATCTTTGGAAGTTTGACCGAGGTATTCTGGGGTGTACAGTTTCCCAATGTCGAAGGATTTCGGCATCCGGTCGTCTTG
>JBGTEI010000651.1:0-9356 GCA_041747875.1 Pyrinomonadaceae bacterium
ATCTCGAAGTCGTAAGCAATCCATTGAATTTTGCGACTTCGCCGGGCGATGCCTTATATCGTAGTGCAAGCTTTTCGACCGTATCACCCTGTTGTGCTTTTACGACTCTGATACTCGGATCCAACGCGGGTTTCGTTGGTCGCGAATAAGACGTGGCTTCAACATTGTTACCGGAAACCGGAACAACGATCCTGCCTGTCGGGGCTTTCATGCCGGGATTTGCGGCCATAAGTTCGGCAACGGCGACACCCGTTCGGCGTGAAATATTATCCCACGATTCCCCCTTGGTTGAATCGGCAAGCCGCGAAGGATTATTTCTCGGCTCGGGAATACGTTTAAATACCGCTGCCACTCCATTTGCACGTCCCTGCGGAATGCGAATGATATACGGCTCCGGCGGAGTCATATTGGTACGCAATTCCGGATTCAAATATCTCAGGTAATTAACATTAGTATCCGATGCTTGCGCAAGTAAACTCAAACTCGTAGATGCCGGAACCCGTATCCGGTCATATGCCAGCGGCCGGGACGGACGAATGTGTCCAAATCCGTATCCGCCAGGATTATTTGCGATAATGATCGTCGCCAAAATGTTTGGAACGTAATTTCTTGTTTCCTGCGGTAAATACGGATACGCCGCCCAGAAATTGCGAACACCAGCTCTTCGAATGGCTTTATCAACATTGCCTTCACCGCAGTTGTATCCGGCGATCGCCAGTTCCCAGTTTCCGCCGTAGCGATTCGCAAGGAATTTCAAATACTTTGCAGAGGCACGTGTAGCTTGCTCAAAACTTTGTCTTTCGTCCAAATGGGCCGTTCTTCGAAGCCCGTAGCGTTGTCCGGTTCCGGGAATAAACTGCCAGAGTCCTGATGCAGATGCCCATGAAGCCGCGGTCGGTTTCCATGCACTTTCAACCTGACCAAGCCAGGCAACGTTTTCCGGCACGCCTTCTTCACGGAAGATCCTTCGCGCCATCGACATAAACATCCCCGAGCGGTAAAGACCGACTTCCATTGTGCGGCGCCCGCGTCCCCGATAATAGTTTATAAACTGCTGTACAAGCTTATGCATTTGAAACGAGAAACCAAATGATTGATTTCTTTCAACTGCAACGCGAATATATTCATACTCTTGCTGAGCTTCCGGCGTATCTACGTTTATTTCTTCATCATTCAGCTGAAGTTTCGACAATTCATCAAGCGGTGATGGTTCAAATTTTTGCTCAGAAAACCCGATCGTCATTTCATCTACTTCGACAGATTCGGTAGTTTCTGAATTTGCGAGCACTTCTGACGATCTGTTAATCGGACTGACCTGAACGAGTTTCGCAACATCTACAGCCAGATCATCTTTAATGTTCCATCCGCAAACCGTTGACAGACTTCGAATATTTGCCGGTTGGGTAGGAGACGGAAATTCCATTCGATAAACAGTCTCAATGAGTTGGTTATAACACTCACGCAATTTTTCATTGCGCTGGACGTTAATTCCAGACATCAAAAAAACCTCAACCGATTTATCAAATTCCTGTCTTGCTTCCGTCCCGCGGCGATCAAGCAAATTGTACAAACCCTGCTTAAAATATCTTCCTGAATCCTGCGCTATCTGATCGATCCGCTTTTCGGCGTCTTCTGCCTGAGCAGGCTTTGTATTGTTTCTTCCGCTTGAAGTAGTGCTTGTGATTTGTGCCTGAATTGAAAAAGAGGCTGCTAAAAATATAAGTGCAGTTAATCCGAATGACTTACCGGATCGTAAAATTGTATTTCTAAATTCCATATAGTTAATCCCGAGGAATTAAACGTCTAAGCAAAGTTATTTATATTATTAAAGTTACAACTATAAAACGCCGACCAACACCAAAAGTTTCCTAAAATCTAATACTTGGTATTGAAACGACCACCCCTAAAGGTATCACGCCCGAAAAACAGTGTCAAAACTATTTCGCCCGCAAAATCAACTCCAAATAGCTATTTACGGAACGGATCGGATCGTATTTACTTGGGTTTTTTCACCGGAATATCGCCGATCAGTGCTTCCTTTAATACGCTCCGTACATTATCAACAAATATAAAGTTCAAATCGCGCTCGATTTCCTGAGGAAGATCCACTAAATTTCGTTCGTTCGGAGCCGGTAATATCACAGTTTTTATCTTCGCTCTTCGTGCTGCGAGAAGTTTTTCTTTGACTCCGCCGATCGGAAGCACGTTGCCTCGCAAAGTGATCTCACCGGTCATTGCAACGTCTTTTCGCACCGGTCGATTCGAAAGAACTGAGATAAGCGCAGTTGCCATTGTGATACCTGCCGATGGACCGTCTTTTTGGATCGCACCTTCGGGAAGATGTATATGAATATCGTATTTCTCAAAATCATCGATATCGATGCCAAATTCCGATGCATTTGCTTTAGCATAAGAAAAAGCCGCATGTGCAGATTCCTGCATCACTTCGCCAAGCTGTCCGGTCAATACGAGCTTCCCTTTTCCTTTCGTTTTGATCGCTTCGACAAACAAAATAACGCCGCCGACCGCGGTCCACGCTAATCCGGTTACAACACCGACCTGGCTCTTTTTAAGCGCAACGTCGGGAAATACCCTTGGTGTTCGCAAAAATTCACTAAGATTTGTCTTGTTTACCCTTACAGATTCAAATCGTTTGCCCTTGACCGCTTTTTTTCGCGCGACCTTCCGGCAAACTTTACCGATCTCTCGTTCAAGATGTCTTAAACCCGCCTCAAGTGTATATTGCGTTATAATCGATGTAAGTGCGGTATCGGCGAATTTAACATCTTTGCCAAGAAGTCCGTTTTCTTCCACCTGTTTCGGTACAAGATGGCGTTTTGCGATCTCGAGCTTTTCTTCTTCGGTGTAACCCGTAAGCTGGATTACTTCCATCCGGTCAAGCAAAGCGGGCTGGATCGTATCAAGGATATTTGCCGTCGTCATAAACATTACGTTCGAAAGATCGTAAGTCAGATTCAAGTAATTATCCCGAAAGGCATTGTTCTGCTCCGGATCGAGCACCTCGAGCAGCGCTGACGACGGATCCCCGCGAAAATCAGCACCGACTTTATCGATCTCGTCAAGCATGATCAAAGGGTTGTTTGTCTCCGCTTGCTGGATCGCCTGAATTATACGCCCGGGCATCGCGCCTACGTAAGTCCGTCGATGTCCCCGGATCTCAGCTTCATCATGAAGCCCGCCGAGCGAAAGCCGAACAAATTTACGGTTTAACGCCCGTGCCACAGATCGTCCAAGTGAGGTTTTTCCGACCCCGGGCGGTCCTACCAGACAAAGGATCGAACCCTTTGGTTTCTCCTTAAGTTTGCGGACTGCCAGGGCTTCGATGATCCTTTCTTTGACGCGTTCTAGACCATAGTGGTCCTCGTCTAAAATATTTTGTGCCTTCTTTAAGTTGAGATTGTCTTTAGAACTGTTTGACCACGGGAGGCTTGTCATTACATCCAACCAATTTCGCAAAGTCGCAGTTTCAGCAGTATCGGGATGCATTCTTTCAAGTTTTTTGAGCTGCCTGAGCGTTTCTTCCTCAGCCTTTTCAGGCATTCTCGCTTCTTTTACCTTTTCACGATAGAGTTCTATCTCTTCGGAAAGTTCATTGCCTTCCCCAAGTTCGGATTGAATCGCTTTTAACTGCTGGCGCAGAAAATATTCCCTTTGCGAGCGGTCGATGTCCGCACGCGCCTGAGTGTTTATTTCCTGCTGGACGGTCAAAACATCTATCTCTTTATTTAGCAGCTTATTGACGCGGCGAAGGCGCGCGATCGGTTCGGTAATATCCAGGACGCTCTGTCCGTCTTCAACACGCAACTCCAAATTTGAGGCAGAAAGATCGGCAAGCCGACCGGCGTCTTCGAGGTTTGAAATAATGGCTAAAACTTCAGGCGAGATATTTTTCCCCAACCCGGCGGCTTTTTCCATCGAGTCTCGAACATTTCTGACCAAAGCTTCTACCTGAAGCGAATCGATCGGCGTTGTTGGTTCGGTGATCGGAGTAAGTTCACTCGTAACAAAATCTTTGGTCGAATCGATCTTATCCACGCGAGCTCTTGAAAGCCCTTGAGTCAAGATCCTGATCCGCCCATCCGGCAGTTTCAGCATACGCATGATCACCGCGACGGTACCAACCTCGTAAAGATCTTCCTTGGTTGGATCTTCCTTATCAAGATCTTTTTGCGAGACGAGCAGGATCATTCGATTTTGACTCAATGCCTCATCTACAGCACGAATAGACTTATCGCGCGAAACAAAAAGAGGCACTATCATAAACGGGTAGATCACGATGTCACGCAGAGGCAGAACCGGAAGATTTGAAGGAATCTGCATCAACGATTCGCTAACGTCCGTTTCGCCCAGTTGTTCTGAAAAATCACCTAGTTCATCCATAAGGTAAATAATGTTAATTAAAAAAATACCAAAGGGCAAAGACGTATAGACATAACAAATTACTATTACAACATTTTGCGGCCACGCAATATGTTGCTGCGTTATATTCGGCATTCATCATTACCGAAGCCGGGAAACGTGTGAATGCTCTTGGACCTATTGTTGCAATAGGGATGGTTTGGCGAATATTGCAAATTGAAGCTTAAGAAACTTGCGACTATCGGCCATTTTAAAATTGGTTAAGTCTCAGCGGGGAAAAAAGCAGAACTTTATGGTTGGAGAACTGGGGATAAATTGATTTCGAATCGCAATTTATGAGTATCGATCGATTTTTAAAACAAGCCCAGCCAGACCATATGCAGCGCGCTATTCCTCAAACTTTATCGGAATTCTCACGGATTTTCCGCGACGGTCGATAAGTTTTGGCATTCGTACGTGAAGGATACCGTCTTTAAGCTCCGCCTTCGTTTCGTTGATATTTATTGCCCAACGCAAATTAATATGACGTTCAAACTTTCCGTATGGTCGTTCGCAACAAAAATGTGAGATCGCTTTTTGAGTATTTGCAGAATGTTTTTTTTCGCCGCTGATACAAACAGCTTTGGCGGTAACGGCGAGTGCTATTTCTTTAGGATCAATACCCGGAAGTTCGATCGTCACGCAGACGGCGTCCGTAGTTTCACAAAGATCTACAGCAGGCGCAAACGTATTGAAAGTTTTGGTGCCTTCAAATTCTAAAGATTCTTCAAGAACCGAAAACAACCTTTCAACTCGCAACTGCAATCTTCGAAGTTCGGCAGCTTCAAATTTCACGTTTGCGGTCTGGATCATTTTTGGACGTGCTCGACTCATTTTCGATTATTTTAACTCTTTTTCTTCGTGGATTTCGACCTTTTTTCTGTTTTTCGCGTTCGAACCAAATACTTCAGCTCATCCATGAATTCAGAAACATCTTCGAATTCCAGATAAACGGACGCAAATCTAACATATGCGACCTTATCCATATTCTTTAGTTCTTTCATTATGATCTTCCCGACCTCGCTGGTCAGGCGTTCACGATCCGGAGAATCCTGAACATACTTTTCAACCTTGTCGACTATCTCATCCAGCTGGTTAAGCGAAATCGGACGCTTTTCGATCGATCTTAGAAGACCCGAAGTGATCTTGTTTCGCTCAAATTTTTCCCTGCGCCCGTCTTTTTTGACCACCATATACGGAATTTCATCAATTCTTTCATATGACGTAAATCGCCTTGAGCATCCAAGGCACTCGCGCCGTCGACGAATTGAATCACCATCTTTCGCTTCTCTCGAATCCACAACCTTATCTTCAATTACTCCACAAAATGGACAACGCATATTTTCCTTTTAGTTTTTTAGTAGTTTGAATTAGCTTTCAAATGTCGTCTGTTTCCGAGTTTCGTTACACTGTATCGCGACTCAATTCTTCGACCGGCAGATCGGACGACAATAAATTTTTGAATCTTGAATAGCTTATGTCGCCGTGAACAAAATAGTATAAACCAAAAAATACGGCCGGCGCGAAATATACCAAATGCATGGCGATCGAAACCGCCGCCGCCTGCTCTTGAGCAACATTCAAAAATATCAGTCCGCCTGCAGTCGCTGCATGAAACGCCCCCGCTGCGCCGCCGGGCGTTGGTACAACGGACCCGATCGCTGCCCAGCCCATTACAAAAAGTGCGTCACTAAAATCAAGAGGCAGATCAAACGCCAAAATTACGAGCCAAGTAGGCAATGCGATCGCCAACCACAAAAGAATGGTCCAGAAAGTGACTGAAACGATCTCCCGCCAATCTCTCAATATCTCGAGCGATTTTGCGAGCTGTTTGAAAATGCTAACGATGATCCTGGAAACCTTTTTGGGAATAAACCGATGCGCTGTAATACGTTCGATCCAACGAATTACTTTTGGCGATTTTCGCTGGTACATAAAAAGCGAAAGAAAACCAACAAACGTTCCCGCCAACATTAAATACCCGACCGTCTTTATGTACGCGAGTTCGCCTTCTCGTCCTGCCGGGGCGACAAACCACAATAAATTCAATGAAAAGAAGCAGATCAACGATGCGAGGTCAAAAACACGTTCAATACCCAGCGTAACCAACGCCGCCGAAGGACGTACGCGTTTGTCACGCATCGGCAGCCACATTGGACGAACGATCTCGCCAGCCCTACCGATTAGAAACACAGCCGTAAAACCGACGGCAGTCGTTGCAAATAGTTCCTTTAACGATGTTTCCGTTATCGGCTCAAGAAGCACTTGCCATCTCTTCGCGCGCAGCAAATACCCTAAGCAAATTATCAAAACAGCCGAAATGATATATACAGCCTTTGCTTTGCCAAGACTTTGCGCAACGAGTTTTAGATCTAAATTGCGTCCAAAAAACCAAAATATCAGGACGGCTATCAAGATCAACAAAATAAATTTTAGGTGCTTTCGCAAATTAATTCTCTGATTGATTAAATTTAAAGTTTGTAATTAATAGCGAAAATTAAGGTCTTGACGCTAATACCAAAAGATACCGCACTTTAACAACTGACTTCAATGCTGTGTTATCTTAAAAAATATATGAGTCGCAGAGACCATCTTGGAACTTTTCATTTTTGCGTTCGTAAAACTACATTAGCAAGGCAGACATATCGCCTTGTGGCTTTTTGAGAGAAGCGATCGTTTTTTCTGGAGAAAATAATTTGGAGGCGTTGGAAGTAGAGGCAAAAGATAATGGTGCCGAGTTAGTACGGCGTTGCCGTAAAGGCGACGGCGCGGCTTGGGAGGAGATCGTTTCGACATTTTCACGTCGAATTTTTAATCTCGCTTATCGTTTTACTTCGAATGTTTCTGCCGCGGAAGATCTAACTCAGGAAGTGTTTGTACGGATCTACAACACTCTTGATCAATATGACGCTAATCAAGGGAATCTATCGAATTGGCTGATGCGTCTTTCGCGAAATTTGATAATTGACGATTACCGAAAACGGCAGCGGAATCCGCAAAATTCTATGGCCGACACGGTCGATAAACATAGCTTTCACCTTCGGGCTGTCGGAACTTCTGCTCAACGCGACGTTGAAAGGCGTGAATTATGCAATCAAGTGCAGGAAGGGATCGATAAGCTGCCCGAAGACCTTAAGACATGTGTGATATTGCGCGACATAGAAGAGATGACCTACAAGGAGATCGTCGATGTTTTGGAAATCCCGGAAGGAACGGTTAAGTCGCGAATAAATCGGGGCAGAATCGAATTGGCAAAGATTTTAAGGCGAATGAGAGTTGTTGAAATTTGAACATTTCAAGATTGTTGAGTTTGAATAATGAAAAAGAATTTATTTCTCAGAGATTTGGAAAAGGCGTGAATGAGCGCGGGTTATTTGGTTATGGAATATCAACACGAGGAAATCATTGGGTGTACAGAGTTTGAAGAACTTCTAAGTGATTATTTGGAGAAGTCACTCAATACGATCAAACACAAGTCAGCGGCAGCACATGCGCTGAAATGCCCGCTTTGTCATAGCCTTTTGAATGAAGTAAAAGATGCTCTTGAAATTTGCCATAAAATTACCGCTCCGGCGTTAGCTTTGACAAAACTTGAGGCGCGGGTTCTGACAGCGACAATGCCTCAGACGGCAATGAGTTGTGACGAGTTTGAAACTCATTTGACTGATTATTTGGACGGTTTTTTATCCGCGGCGAGCTTTCATAAATGGGAGCGTCATGCAGTTCTTTGCGAACAGTGTACCGACCTCCCCGGCGAAGTGGTACGTTCAATCGCGGCATGTTACACGTATAAAATGGAAGAATTTGTGGTTCCCTCAGGACTTCATGCTCGGATCATTAAAGCTACGATCGGCGCCGCAGATGTCCAAATGCTTCGACCATCTTGGACCACTCAAGTAAAAGAATGGATGAATGGATTGAGTTTTCCGGTTTCAATTCCTCAATTTGCTCCGGTTATGATGATGTTAGTTTTTGCGTTTCTGGTTTTTAGTCAGACAGGTTCGATAAGCGGAATGTACCAGAAGAGTTTTGAAATGGCAGGCCAAACTTATAAGCAAGGGACAGATCTGGTTTTGGGCGGTCCGAAGGCTGGGCCGGCCGGCGATGATCAAAAGTCGACTGAAGGGACATTTATTAAAGGTAACAGTAAATAGATGAATTGTTCGTACCATATAGAAAATGTCGCGGTTGTAAACTGTAACGGTTGCGGGAAACCATTGTGCCCGTCTTGTGACCACAGAATAAAGGGGTTTCCTTATTGCCAGGATTGTATTGTGGAAGGTGTGGACCTTCTGAGGAACAGGCAATCTATGGCCTACGTTCCTATTGTGAGAAAACAGACGTCACCGTTTGTCGCCATGGTATTGTCACTTTTCTGTCCGGGTCTTGGCGCGGCGTATAATGGCCAGACTTCAAAAGCACTTATTCATTTTCTCGTTTTTATAGGAATATTTCAGATGGCGATCCTATCTGGCGGAATGGCCGTTTTCGTGTTGGGCTTTATCGGAATGTGGCTTTATGCTGCACTCGATTCGTGGAGAACGGCACAAATGATTCGCTCAGGCGTTACGCCAAATTCAGCTGAAGATGTGCTTGTTCAACGATTTTCGGGAAATGCAAAGTTATGGGGTATCGTATTGACGATTATCGGCGTTTCTTTTGTTTTAGAAACTCTTTTCAACTTTCATCAAATATTGACGCGTTTTATTCTTCCGCTGTTGTTTATCGGGTTAGGTATTCACTTATTACGCGCTTATCTTTTTAGATCCAAAGACTCTTCTGATCTAAGCGGATTCACCCGTAATGATCACGCCTTGCGTTATTCAGGTTCTCTAAGAGAATCCGAATTTTCGAGTGACGATTATAGTCTTTCTGATGATTTTCCGACGGAAGTCCGCAATAAAAATTGGAAATGAAGGTAGAATATCTTGTATTAT
>JBGTEI010000652.1:0-3613 GCA_041747875.1 Pyrinomonadaceae bacterium
TTCAAATTTATTTCCGTTAAATTCACCGCGGATTCCAAGCTGAAGCGGCGATCTCGATTGAACGATCTCGGCAACTTTTCCAAGATCCTCAAGTTTTCTGTCGGTACGGGATACGGCCGAACGGCAAAACGGACAAACAACAACGATCGTTGAACCCGCTTTAAATTCGATCGGTCCCGCGCAAGATGGGCAGTTTGCTTTTAGTTGGGTCATGCCTCACCCCCCGCCGAAACCGTAGCGCCAGCGTCCCGCTGGCTGTCCTGAGACCGTCCCGGTCTCCGGCGCTCGCCAACCCATTTCCAATTCAGCAAATTTGCCTTTCCCGGATTGTGCAAAACATAATTGTTAACGCGATCAAAATCTTCCTCGTTTCTAATCAAATGATCATAGTACTCGCGCTGCCAAACAGTCCCTTCGCTATTTGATATCTCGTTTATTTTATGGGAGGTAAACGATTTCCAAGAATGCAGTATTTCTTCAAGCTTATTGATGTTGAGCGGTCGAAAAACTACATGTACGTGATTTGGCATGACACACCATGAAAATATGTCGTATCTTTCTCCGTCAAAATGATCCAACGCGTCCGCAACTGTTCTTGCAATCTTTTCATCCCGAAGAATGCACGAGCCGTGCCCGTTATCGAGATATTTATCGATCTTATCTGAGAATAATTTGTCGATTCTCGTCTTCTCAGCGGGTGAAAGTTCCCGTTCGGTCCTGTCTAAGACTTTCAGGATCTCATTTCTTTCTATCTTGAATTGATTCGTTACACTTTTCGGCAACGAATCGGCGAGCCGGAATGTCACAAAATAAATTCCGTTCTCTTTTTCCAAATGCGGCAATTTCCCACGATCACGTCTCGTAATTTCGCCGTATCTGACGTCAGGAAAACCCTTACGAAAGCGGGACGCTTTCTCGACAGCCGGCGAGACACCGGCGCTACTTTCTTCTCCTCGCTCGATCCGTGTAACCGACACTTCCTCCGCACCTAGTTTTTCCCTCAACTCTGCTTCCCAATCCCATTCAGGGCGGGTCTTACAGCAGTAAAGATTAAAAGTCGCTATTTGATATTCAGGATATGTGTGACAAGCAAGATGAGATTCTGTGAGCGCGACGAGACCGGTCACTCCTCCTTCGCCCGGGAATTTATGCCAAACGTCTTTTCCTAGCGTTGTTAAACCCAAGTCTTCGATGAGCAGCGCAAAAATGTCGCGCAGAACTTGTTCACTGCGCAGTAGGTTTTCGTCACATTTTTTGGCTTCAATAAGCCACTCCGTTCCAACTATCATCGGGGCTTTCACTTTCAAGACTACGATATTGTCAGGGAAAAAGTTTTGAACATCACTCTCTTTTTATGCGTTATAATGCACAACCAAAGTATGTTTTACAAAACTATATCTAAAAATTGTTTGTTTGTCATATCTCTTTTATTTCTCTGCTTTTCCGTATCAAACTGTTCGTTTGCGTCGCTTGAAAACCGGCAAATAGATGCACAAAACAAAAAGACCGTTTCAAAACAGTTTGCGGAGCCAAAAACCGTCGGAAAGATCACGTCAATTGAGATCACGGAGAGCAGTGGACTAGTTGAATCCAGATGCAGCAGAAACGTCTTTTGGACCCACAATGATTCGGGAAATGCGGCACTTATTTTCGCGTTAAATGAAAAAGGCGAAAAACTCGGAACCTGGAAAGTCGCGGGTGCAAAGAGCGTTGACTGGGAAGATATCGCAACCGCCAAAGACGAACACGGAAAATGCCTGCTTTTTATCGGAGACATCGGAAACAACGCACGGACGCGCAGCGAACTTACGATCTACCGGATAAACGAACCCGCCGTTTCAAGTTCGGACCGAACATCGAGTGCCTCAAGTCCCTTGTATACTGAAAAAGCATCCGCGATAAATTTCTCATATCCGGATTTTCGGCATAATGCCGAGACACTTCTTGTTCACCCGAAATCACTTGACCTTTACGTACTCACAAAACGAATTAGCGGGGCCGCCGGTGTGTACAAACTTGAAGCGAAAGGATCAAAGGATACAAACGTACTCGAAAAGGTTGCGGATCTGAGCGTTCCCGCTTTGCCGAACGGCTTGCTCACGGGAGGCGAAATTTCGGCTGACGGAACCCGTGTTATCCTTTGCGATTACTATAATGGATACGAGATCGCACTTCCCAAAAACTCCGAAAACTTTGACGATATTTGGAAAGGGGAGCCTTCAATTATTGAACTCGGCAAACGCGAGCAAGGTGAGGCGATCTGCTATTCGGTCGATATGAATTCGATCTTTGCAACAAGCGAGAAAAAGAATTCGCCTTTCATAAAAGTCACACGCAAGTAGTTCTATTTAGCAGTTTCAACGCTGTCGTAATTTGCCAAAAGCAAAACAATATCATCGATCGCGCTCACTCTCAGCCGTGAATTCGGAATATTATTTGTAAGTATTGAGAAGACAAATTTCTCGCCAGATTTCGCGGTAACATAGCCCGAAAGCGCCGAAACCTGATCTATCGTACCCGTCTTACCGCGGACATTTCCCTCTGCTAATGTTCCCTTAAACCTATTTCTAAGCGTCCCGTCGATACCGCCGATCGTCAGCGAATTTCGCCAAAAAAGTGCATTCGGACTCTTGTCCATATATTGATAAAGTTTTACTGCACTCGATGGCGTGATCAAATTGTGCCGGGAAAGTCCGCTGCCGTCATATTGAACGATACTTTCCGGGTCGGCACCCGCTTTTCGAAGTACGGATTCGACGATCTCAATACCTTTTTGGACACTCGTTTTCTCAGGATCCGAAGGGTCGCCGCGTTCTTCACCAAGCACCCGAAGAATTAGTTCAGTGTAGAGATTCTGACTCGGCTTCATCGTCTTCGCCGCAATGATGCTAAGCGGCGGCGATTCAAGCTTTGTGATCTCAACAAGACTCGCTGTATCGAGTCTATTTCCATTCCTTTCCTGTAAATTTGTGGCTCGCGCGGCGCCCGTAATGGTAATTCCTTTAAGCTGGAGCCTTTGTTTTATAAGCTCGACAAATAATTTCGCAGGCCGCGAGATCGTAATGCTGCCGGAATATCCATCATCGCCTTCGGGCATATTTCCGGAAATAACCACAAGGTTTTCATCCAGTTTCTTCGTTACACGGATCTTTCGTTTTGATCCTGCTGGCGAAGTTTGGCAGTTATTTACAATTTTATAGAGGCTGTTAAACGGCGAGATCGTCGCTGTGCAGCCTGTTCCTGCGAGTGACGGCGATATTTTAAGATCAACGGCATTGTCATTTATCGTAAGCGCTGAAACTTCTGCACCGTAGTACCATTGCAGATAATCCCATTCCCAGCCGGACGGGATCGCATCATCGTTAAAATATGTTTCGTCCCCGATCAAATTTCCTTCAATTTTCTTAACGCCGGCCTGCACAATTCTCTCGACCAATGCATCAATTCCTTTGTAATAATCGCCGTCGTAAAAACTGGCGGAAATACTCGGATCACCGCGTCCGTAAATTATCAGATCACCCCGAAGCGTTCCGCCGGCGGCGGGTTTTGATGTTGAATATACGCTCGTTGTAAACCTGAAATCCGGTAATAAAGTATCGAGCGCCGCCGCCAC
>JBGTEI010000653.1:0-2862 GCA_041747875.1 Pyrinomonadaceae bacterium
GTTAAATCGTAGTGATGATCTAAGATTTACTACAATTTGAATAAGACTTCCACAATTCTTAGTTCAAATCAGAAATCAAAAAACTCCCGAAAGCGCATAACCTTTTTCCTGTTTTTATTCTCCTTTGACACCCGCTTTCACGATATCAACCCTGACTAACGATACCCCTACCTTCTCTATAAAAGTAAGATGATACCAACAGCAAGAACAAACGGTCACGAAATCGAAGAGCGAAATGACAGTTTAATAATTACGGACGAGCAAAATAATAAGATTATAGAACTCGACCGTTTAACCGGTTTGGTTTGGAAAAGCTGTAATGGTGAGAAAAGCCCGTGGGAAATTCAAACCGAACTAAAAACAAGCTTTGGCGTGCAGGCAAGCGAAGATGAGGTCTGGCAATCGCTATCGGAACTTACAAAGATGAATCTTTTATTCGACAACTATGATTCGATCGAGAGATATTCAACAATGTTGGAATGGGAAGAAGATTCTCTAAAACCGGCTCCGGCATAGACATATAAGACGTTTAAGCGTTTGCAACAGCGATCCCATTTTGAACCTCGCGACAATTCACGAAATTTATTTCTAAAAACAAGATCAAATCATTTTTTGAAATTCATCTTTTAGGAGGGATTTTTCAATAAATGATTTTTTTTTGATAGGAATCGTATTCTCAAGAAATTGAGTTAAATATCCATTGACAGCGGCCTAAACTCAATGTAGCATACAAGTTGTTGTGAGTATCTTCACAATATTCTTTAACTTTCCGTTCAAGTTTGTTCGCAAACTATCTAATACACATCCAGTGAGGTCCATACTATGCTTCCGCGTGCACGAAAAAAAAATCTATTGATCGAATCAGTGGGTAACGAATTACTCATTTACGACTGTTTGAAAAATGAAGGCATAAGTTTAAATCAGACTTCGGCGTTGATATGGAGTAAATGCGACGGGTTGAAGAGTCCCTGGCAAATTCAAAAAGAACTCTGCTCTGTACTTAACATGGTAATTACTGAAGAAATGATTTGGCTTGCGTTTTCCCAGTTTCGCGATAAGGGGCTTCTGATCGATGAACTCGATAACGAAGGCGCAGCAAACGACGATCTTACAAAGGAAATTCAAGCTGCGTAATAAACCGAAACTTTAGTAGTAAATTTTGCAGCACTATTACGACCCCGAACTACCAACGAGAATCATAGGTAGTAAAATTTTCCCGCCAGGTGTCCTTAACTTTTATATGTAAAATTAGAAAGCTTCCGTCAAATATAACTTTTGAATCCAGATCGCGACGCAGTCTGTAAGTTCTTCCTGTCGGGGAACAAATGATAAGCGTCGCTTTTTCTGCGTCAAATTTCGATATTACGGCCGTTCGCCAGTCGTCTTTTGCACGGTAAAGCATCCTCGTTCCGGTGGGTAGATCAGCAAGTTTTTGATCTTTTATATTCATCGCAGAGTATTTGTTTCAAGGATGAAAATGTTAACATATTATCGCGATAATTTAATGTCCAAAATGTTAAACCGCTGAATTAAGATACCGATGTTTTTTTTGAGTTACTGCTATTGGATTAAAGATAAATAAACCTGCGAACTCCTTTTAAAAATCGAGATCGCGACCGAACTTTTTTAGAGTCCAGTCGCGATCTCAACTTTAGTAAGTATAGGATTCGTTTAGTCTTCAAACGGCAGATCAGAATTTTGTTTCTGACTAACGGCATAAAGCCGTAAGCCTACCGAGATCATCACGACCGAGATTCCGATCCAGATCAGGACCCACGCAAGCGCGGGAAGTCCGGTGGCAGCTGCCATATTTGCTGCGTCCGATTGCGCGTTGGTCAATGCAGAGATCACAAAGAGGTCTTTCAGGCTAAATACCGCATTCAGCAAACATTGAACTGCGAGAAACGCCAGCGAAAAGTTTACCCATTTCATTGGCGCATACTTCGCGATCGCGAAGAGTCCACCGGCTAAAACCGCACCGGAACCTACAGTAAACAGGACACTTCCAATACTAACCTGCGCGTTAAAGACGTTCCATGCCGGTGCAAGTAAACCAAAAACGATCGTCATGATCCCAACAAAAGCTGACGAAAAATAAAGAGCATTGCGCGATGAATAGTTATAACGAAACCAGATAAGAAGTGCGATACCAAAAGCTGTCGTGCCGATGTAACCCGCGCTTGAAACTAAAAGCTGTGATAGCCAACTGTTAGTCATGGACCAGACAACGCCGCTTGTATCCGGCGAAACCGTTAAACTCTGAACCGAACCGCCTGTCATCACGGTTGCCAGAACATGGCTTCCTTCATGAACAAATGTTGCGAAAAGCTGAAGAGGATATACCAGGTAGTTTGCAAATGAAAAATACCAGGATGCAAGCCAAATCAGCACGCTGGCTACGGTTGCAATTACTAAAAGTTTGACCTGCGGTCTGACATCGTCGGCTATTTTGTATTTCATCGTTTCGTTGTTACTCCTTATGTTTCGCTACACACTTTACGTTCTATTTTACACTAAAGTTCGTCTTACGTTAATAAGTTAGTTGAAAACTAGTTGGGTTTGGTTGTTGTACGTGAATTATTTCCGCCGGAAATCAGCTTTACCACCCGATTTTGATTCGAGTCTGACTTCCGTGATCTCGATGTCTTTTTGAACCGCTTTGCACATATCATAGATGGTTAATGCAGCAATGCTAACTGCGGTGAGTGCCTCCATTTCGACGCCGGTTTGCGATGTTGTTTTTGCGACGGCTTGCAAATAAATGCCAAAGTCTTTTATTTCCGCGTGAACATTCACCTTGGAAAGGTTTATTTGATGACAAAGCGGGATCAATTCGGATGTTTTTTTTGCTCCCATTATCCC
>JBGTEI010000654.1:0-4300 GCA_041747875.1 Pyrinomonadaceae bacterium
AAATCTTGAAATTCAGGCTTTTGGCAACGCACAGCAGCCGCAGATCATTCCGCTAAATCTGTATCCGGCGCCGCCAAAGATCACGAAATTATTCGTCCATAAAGGAGACAAACAGGTAACACTTGAAGCAACCGGAATTGAACAGATAACTTCGGTAATTGTTGACGGAAAAACTGCGAATTTGTTAACCACTGAACAATATAGCTCCACCGGTAAAAGAACCTTTGTTTTTACGGATCCGGGCGATCGAATCCTCTCAAAAAGCGTCTCAATTAAAATGCATCTGGATGGCAACCGTACTTATAAATATCCGGATGAATTTCCGGTCGAGCCTTCCCGCCCGGCGATCGAAAGCGATCCTCAGGGAGAGGTCGTTGCGGAAGTTCTGAGACCGGCTGCGGTAAAACCTCAGTTTGATCTAAGCGAATATCCGGTCGCACCAATTGAAACAAACGTGATTACCGTCAAGGTGAAGACGGCGCTAACCGATTTCAGCTTTCAAACCGAAAATATAACGATCGAAACACGTATCGAAAATTCACCGAACCCGCAAGAGCCATTGTTAGACCCAAAATTTGAAGTACTGGATTCGTTGAATATGAGAATTCTTTTTAATTTTGATGAAAACTACCAACAGTTGCTGGCAGGAAGACGATTGCAGTTTCGAATAAAAGACGCCATTCGCGGGGATTCAGATTGGTATACCATCAAGCAAACTTTTGTCCGAGCGCCAAAGATCGGTTCGGTAATTTGCAAGGGCGAAGAATGCACAATTTCGGGCGACGGTCTCGATTACATAGGACAAATTTCACTAGACGGCGGAAGTGTATGGCAGCCTCCTTTTCAGGTTCAGCTCGCGCAAACCGGAAAGTCTTCGATGATAGTAACCGGAGTAAACGATAAGAAACTGCTGAGATTTAAATTGCGGGATTATCCGAATACACGCCCGTTGTTTTTTCAGAGATGAGTTCAGATCTTGGTGAGACTGGCTAAAACGAGGTTGACTAAAAAGCCCTCTTTTTGCCGTGAAGCGGCGAACCGAAAGTAGCCAGATGTGAAACGTCTGGAAAAATGCACAGCCAGTTATAGCGCTGAAGGCGCGATAGAAAGGTACTCTTACGCCCCTTAAGGTCGCCAAGGTCGCCGTTATGAGGAAGCTGATATGTATCTGCAAATCGCTCATCAAGCACCAAAAACCCTGAAATCCGACATTGACTTAGAACACAGTTGCTTCGTGCGCGTTTCTGCAGTGTTTTATTCAGATCCTTTTAAACGCATCACAGATCAAGTGAAAAACTCGAAAACGAAGAGTTACCTGGGATCTAAAGAAACTCGCCTTCTATTGTTCTTTCCCGGAGCGCAGCTTTTCCAAAACACCAATATCTTCAAGCGTCGTTACGTCGCCTACAACCTCATTGCCCGCGGCCAACTCACGAAGAATACGGCGCATGATCTTTCCGCTCCGGGTTTTTGGCAATGAATCGGTAAACCTGATGTCGTCGGGCCTCGCGAGTGCGCCGATCTCGTTTGCAACGTGTGCGCGAAGTTCCGTCTTTAGTTCATCACTTCCTTCGTACCCGTCATCAAGCGTTACAAAAGCCGCGATCGCCTGGCCCTTTATTTCATCCGGACGCCCAACGACAGCGGCTTCTGCGACCATTTCGTGTGAAACAAGTGCTGATTCGATCTCCGCGGTGCCAAGCCTGTGTCCGGAAACATTTATCACATCGTCTACGCGTCCCATGATCCAGTAATATCCGTGTTCATCGCGTCTGGCGCCATCTCCTGAAAAATACACATTCGGAATCTCCGACCAGTATTGCTTTTTATATCGTTCGTCGTCACCCCAAATAGTCCTCAGCATTGACGGGAAAGGATGTTTTATCACCAAATATCCGCCTTGATTTACCGGCTGCGAATTGCCGTTTTTGTCTTGTATATCGATCAGGATACCGGGAAACGGTCTGGTAGCTGTGCCGGGAATGGTCGGCGTCGCGCCGGGCAAAGGCGAGATCATGATCGAGCCGGTTTCAGTCTGCCACCATGTATCTACGATCGGACATCTTTCGCCGCCGATCACCTTGTGGTACCACATCCAGGCTTCGGGATTTATCGGTTCTCCGACCGTTCCGAGCAAGCGCAAAGACGACAGATCATGTTTGTTTGGATATTTATCGCCCCATTTTACAAACGCACGGATCGCGGTTGGCGCCGTATATAAGGTGGTAATCTTATGACGCTCGATGATATCCCAAAACCGGTCATAATCCGGATAATTCGGCGCGCCTTCATACATCATGACAGTCGCGCCGTTTGCAAGGGGACCATATACAACATATGAATGGCCCGTGACCCAGCCGATATCTGCTGTACACCAAAATATATCTTCATCCTTAAGGTCAAAAACCCACTTGCAGGTAATATACGCTCCGGTTAAATAACCGCCGGTGGTATGCAATATCCCCTTCGGTTTTCCGGTTGTCCCGGAAGTATAGAGAATGTAAAGCGGATGTTCCGACTCAAGCTCCTCTGCCGGGCAGACATCGGAGGCGTCGTTCATAAGACTGTGCCACCAATGATCGCGACCCTTTTTCATTTCAACATCGATCCCGGTCCTTTCCAAAACGACCACATTCGCTACACTCGGACAATTTTCGACCGCTTTATCCACTGTCGCCTTAAGTTTGAGAACATTCCCGCGCCGGAATCCGCCATCCGCAGTGATGATCGCCTTGCAACTGCAATCATTGACCCGGTCACGGATCGAATCGGCCGAGAAACCAGCGAAAATAACCGTATGAGTAGCTCCGATCCTCGCGCAGGCGAGCATTGCGATCGCCGCCTCGGGTACCATCGGCATATAGATCGCTACACGATCTCCTTTTTCTATACCAAGTGTTTTTAGTGAATTGGCAAATTTTGAAACTTCAGAGTGAAGCTGCTGGTAGGTTAATGTCCGCGTTTCGCCTTTTGGCTCTCCTTCCCAAATGATCGCAGCTTTATTTTTTCTCCAAGAATCAAGATGTCGATCGAGACAATTGTAAGCCACGTTTATCTCGCCGCCGACAAACCATTTTGCATGCGGCTCCTTCCATTGAAGTCCCGTATGCCATTTCTTTGACCAATGAAGATTCTCAGCCACAGATTCCCAAAACGCGACCGGATCTTTCTCGGCTTCGTTATAGATAGCTTCGTATTCCTCGAAACTCTTTATATCCGCATTTGCCGCAAATCCCGCGGGCGGCTCAAAGAGTCTGTACTCGTGCAGCATCGATTCAATGGTGATTTCGTTTGGTTCCTTGGCTTCTGACATCTATTATTACACCCCTTATGCGTTAAAAAAATTAAATTGTATATTGGAAAAGATAAAGGTATTTACGATCCAAATCAATTTTTGATTTTAGTAATTCGTTAAGGCTCAACAATTAAATATTTAGTTTGATTCATGTTTTACGATCTATGGGGTCAATCGGCAAAGCCTAATGAGCCGATTCGCAAATGAAAAACGGTAAATAATTTTCGCCTTCTTTATTAAATATTTTAGTCGCGTTAGAATTGTTACTATGTCAAATTCAGCGCTTGGTGAGTTTTATTTCATAACAGGTATGATGATCCTGATCCTGATCATCTGCTCAGTTGCGACTTACGTTTTCTTCAAGACCTATTATAAAGAAATGGCCGAAAGAGAAGAAGAACGGAAGCAAAAGAAGGAAGCTGAACAGAAGGATTCCAAGATCAAGGTTTAATTTATGGCTCATTCAAAAATACTGGACAGGGAGAAAACAGCACTTGTTGTGATCGATTTTCAGGAGGCATTTCGAAATTCGATCCCGGATTTTGAAATTCTCGCCCGAAATATCTCAAATGCGGTCAGAGGATTTCAAATTCTAAACCTTCCCGTGATCGTCACCGAACAATACCCGAAAGGGCTAGGGCACACTGCTGAAGAAATAGTATCGGTGCTTCCCTCGCAGTTCCATCCGATCGAAAAAACGGCCTTTAGTTCGTGCGGAGCACAGGAATTTATCGAGAAACTATATGCGACAAATACAAAACAAGTGTTGATCTGCGGCCTCGAAACTCACATTTGCGTTAATCAAACCGCCCACGACCTGCTCAGCGAAGGATTTGACGTTCACATACTTGAAGACGCTGTCGGGTCTAGAAAAGAAGAAAACAGACAAATCGGACTTGAGAAAATAAAAGCCAGCGGCGTGATCCCGTCATGCGTCGAAATGGCGCTTTTTGAATTGATGAAAGACTCAAGGAATGAACATTTTAAAGAAATTCAAGACCTAAT
>JBGTEI010000655.1:0-2364 GCA_041747875.1 Pyrinomonadaceae bacterium
CGCATTGATAACTTTATGATCACGGCGTTCCTGCTTCGTCATCGAATCGATGATCGCCTCGGTGCCTTTCATCTGCGTTTCAACCTGATCAGACTGCTCGTCGGTCATTTGCAAACCGCCGGTCATCTGTTCCGGCAGCATTTTCATCAGCTTCGACATCGAACCGAGCTTTTTCATCTGCCCGAGCTGTGCGCGAAAATCTTCCAGCGTAAACTGGTTGCTCGTCATTTTCTCGAGCTGTTTCTTCGCCTCGTCTTCGTCGATCTTGCCCTGAACTTCTTCGATCAGCGATAAAACATCGCCCATTCCTAGAATTCTTTGAGCAATCCGATCCGGATAAAACGGCTCGATCGCGTCGTATTTTTCGCCAACACCGACGAATTTTACAGGCTGACCAATAACCTGTTTGATCGAAAGCGCCGCGCCGCCGCGCGCATCGCCGTCCATTTTTGTCAAAACAACGCCGGTAATGCCGACGCGTTTATGAAATTCTTCCGCCGAACGAACCGCGTCTTGCCCGGTCATCGCATCTGCGACGAACAAAACTTCAACCGGTTTGGTTTCAGCCTTTATCCGTTCGAGCTCGACCATCAAATCATCGTCGATGTGCAAGCGTCCGGCTGTGTCAATGATCAGTGTGTCATAACCGACTTCTTCGGCGTGCTTCATCGCACCACGGACAAGCGTCAAAGGATCGTTCGTTTCCTTGTCCTGATAAACCGCCTGTTTTACTGCGCCGCCGACAACCCTAAGCTGTTCACGCGCCGCCGGACGATAAACGTCAACCGAAACCAAAAGCGGTTTGCGCTCCTGATTATCGGCAAGCCATTTCGCGATCTTACCCGTCGAAGTCGTTTTACCCGAACCCTGAAGCCCGACGATCATTACGACGTTCGGAATCTGTTTCGTAAATACGAGCCGCGAACTTGTTCCGCCAAAAAGGTTTACAAGTTCGTCATAAACGATCTTGACGACCTGTTCATGCGGTTTCAGATCTTGCCAAACATCTTGCCCTTCCGCCTGCGCGCGAACGGCTTCTACAAAATCTTTCGCGACTTTGTAATTCACATCCGCCTCTAACAGCGCCATCCGAATTTCTTTCAGAGCAACATCAACATGCTCCGGCGTCAGCTTCCCTTCGCCGCGAAGATTCTTCAGCGTCTTCTTTAACTTGTCGGACAGTGACTCAAACATACAAAGACAACTCGGGCATTAGAGCCGAAACTATAAATACTAATTGGATATGGGGAATGTGTCAAGAACGAGCGAGTAATTTGATTAGTCAGTAATCGGTGGATTAGATTTACGGAATATCTGTACTGTGTTGGTCTCAAAACGTGTTATCACTAGAACAAATAAAATGTAACTCCCATATTCTCTTCTATTGGTTTTACGTGTCGCGCCAACTGGCCAAAGCGTTCCAAGTTCAAAAGCGTTCGCATTTGCGGAAAATAGATAAAATTCGAGAATATTGTACTATTGAATTCAGGGGCTAATAAGCACCATACAATTAACGATTAATTCTGATAACGATTAATTCTGATCTTTTTTGTGGATCAGGAGAAATGATCGAAGGATTTAAGTGCTAAATTGTTTAAGATATGCCAAAACTTGGACCAATAAAACAAAAAGATTTAATAAAATATCTACGTAGACTTGGATGGGATGGACCGTTTTCGGGCGGAAAACATCCGATTATGCAAAAAGGTACGATTACAAATATTATTCCAAACCCGCATCGCGGAGATATTGGAAAACCATTTTTACTCCGTATTTTAAGGCAATTCGAAATCGATCTGGACGAATGGGAGGCACTTTAACTAGTTCTCAAGTCAAACAACGCGTTCAATTTGCAGTTTCAAATGGTCAATTACTGGGAGTTCAAGATTTCTTGAAATCCTAAAGAAAATCCATTCTTCCAAAATTTCAGCAAGTTCGTTCCTGCATTCTTCGAGCGTGTCGGCGTTTGCATAGACACCCTGAAAATTTGGAATCTCGCCATAAAACGTCCCGTCTTCTTCCAAAATTTCGTATTTCGCCTTTTTCAGCGCCGCTTTGATGTATTCGCTCAACATTTCTTTATTCGATACTCAGTCCTAACTATTGGTTGCCGGTCCGCCGCGTCAATCCTACTCCCGATTTATTACTTTACTGTTCCGGGACATCTTTATCAACTAAAATCCTGTCAATCGCAACGACGACGCTTTCAATCTTAACACTCAAAATACATTTCCCTTCATCAAATTCCTTATAAAAATATCCGGCGTAGAGCCGGCAGACGAATTCTTCATAAACAATTTCGTTCAGCGCGTTTGTACCTAGTCCCGGATGGTTTCAGTAACGTGTGCAAAATTAACAACTCTA
>JBGTEI010000656.1:0-2464 GCA_041747875.1 Pyrinomonadaceae bacterium
TAAAAGTCAAGGTTATTATTTCTATGGAAAGATAATTATTATTTATAATGTTCGAGTGCTAAATATAGGCATAAACAATGCTTATATGAGAAGCCGATAAATCGTGGGATATGCTCACTTGTATTTCTAATAATCATAATAAACAATGATGTTTGAGCGGTAATCTTACGGCAGGGAATTTTATATGGACATTCATGAACTGGAAGTTTTAATAGCGGTTGCTGAGGAGAAAAGTTTTTCCCGTGCGGCTAAAACTTTGCATCGAACGCAGCCGGCGGTGAGTCAGGCGATAAGCCGGCTCGAGACGGAAATTGGAGAGAAGCTGTTTGATCGATCTTCTAAAGACGGTACCTTGACCCAAGCCGGCGAAGTATTGCTTGATTATGCCCAGCAAATGCTGAATATGAGGGCTGCGGCACAAACTGCCGTAAAAGATCTGCGCGAACTCCAACACGGTAAAGTTACGATAAGCGCTAATGAACATACCGTCTTTTATCTGCTTCCGGTGATAGAAGAATTTAAAAAACGTCATCCGCTGATCAAGATCGATGTTCGCAGAGGAGTTGCGAGCAGGATCCCAAAAGAGATCATGGCCCGGGACGTTGAGCTTGGTGTGATCTCGTTCAAGCCTGCCGACAAATTTGTTCGTTCGCATGCAGTCAGCGTCGACGAACTTGTCCTGATCGTCTCCCCGGATCACGCTTTAGCCGGAAAAGAATCGGTTTCTATAAAAGATCTTGGTATCGAAACCTTTATCGCGCACAATGCACCGTCGCCTTACCGCGAACAGGTCATAAGCAAGTTTGAAAAACATAGCACAAAATTGAATATTGCTGTCGAAATGCCTTCACTTGAAGCTATCAAAAGACTTGTTGAACTCGGCGCCGGTGTAGCGCTTGTTCCAAAGCTCACTGCTCAGTATGAGATCTCGCGCGGTCAATTGGCCGGTCTAGCGGTCAAAGAAATGAAATTCGAGCGGAAACTGCACATCGTGTACCGGCGAAACGGAGTATTATCTCATGCATCAAAAGTGTTTCTTAAGCTCGCGACAAAAATGGTGTAAGAAGCCCCCCGGCTCCTGCCAAGATACTCGAGAGTGCAATCTCTTTTCAAAATAATACCTGTAAAATTGGGGGAAATGATTTACAATAGCAGCTGCAAAGTTTTAACCAATCAAATTAATTGCGAGGAAATATGTTACCAATCGAACCTGACAAAGCTCTCACGCCGCAAGAAAGGCGAGGCTCGGACCGAAAAAAAGTAATAGTTGATGTAAATTTTGAAGGTAAAGACATTACCGGTATGGCCAATACAAGAGATATTGGCGTTGGCGGATTGTATATAACTACTGAAGCCGAGCTGGAAAGTGGAAATGAGATAAATTTACATATGAGTTTTGGCGACGAGGAGTTAGACGTTGTTGGAACAGTCGCGTATGCAGATAAAGGCGTAGGAGTTGGTGTGAGGTTTAAAGATCTCACATTCGAACAGATCTCTTTGCTGAAACGGGAACTCGAGATCGATTAAGTTTCTATTTTCAAGGTCATGGAAGTTTTGATAGGGGCACTCACGAAAGGTAAAATATGTTTGAACCGTTTACACTTGGAATCGAAGAGGAATTTCAAATTGTCGACCCGAAAACGCGGGAACTAAAATCTCACGTTTCCGAGATCCTGGAAGAAGGAAGGATGATACTTGGGGAGAAAGTAAAACCCGAGATGATCCAGTCGATGATCGAGGTCGGCACCGGCGTTTGTGCAAACATTCAGGAAGCTCGCGAGGACATATCCAAACTCCGCCGTATAATTTCAAATCTCGCAAGAAAGAAAGGACTCGAGATCATAGCAGCCTCGACGCATCCGTTCTCGAAATGGTCAGAACAGGAAATTTTTGATGATGACCGGTATCGGCTGCTGGTTGATGAACTGCAGATGGTAGCGCGAAGTTTGCTGATCTTTGGCGTTCACGTTCACGTCGGGATCGCTGATAAAGAAAGACAAATCCATATAATGAATGCGGCAAGATATTTTGTCCCTCACGTTCTCGCGCTTACAACGTCCTCTCCATTTTGGCTTGGATTTAATACCGGACTAAAATCTTATCGTTCTGAAGTTTTTAAGAAATTCCCGCGAACCGATATTCCCGAACATTTTGAATCATATCAACAGTATCAAGGGTACATTGATGCGCTTGTGAAGATGAACTGCATCGATAATGCCAAGAAAATTTATTGGGATATCCGCCCTCATCCGTTTTTCCCAACGCTTGAGTTTCGCGTTTGCGACATTCCGACAAAAGTAGACGATACTATAGCGATCGCTGCGCTTTTTCAGGCGATAGTCGCCAAGCTTTCGCAACTGCTTGAAAAGAATCTGGGTTTTCGCCTCTATCACCGCAGGTTGATCCAGGAAAACAAATGGCGTGCAGTCCGTTACGGAATACACGGGAAATTGCTTGATCTCGG
>JBGTEI010000657.1:0-9378 GCA_041747875.1 Pyrinomonadaceae bacterium
AACTGTTGGTGACGATAACATCGTAGTTGTAGTAAAATTAAGTGGAACTGGTAAACTTGTAATTATTACCGTATACATCGAAGATTATGGACTCGAAAACTAACGATATGAATTGTGATATTTGCGGAAAAGACGGAGCGAGGATAATTCACGTTTCAAAAAGCTACGGCAGAGGCGAGGATCTTCTTGTCATAGAAAATGTTCCGGTCATTTCTTGCCCTCATTGTGGGGAAAGTTATCTTACTGCTAAGACGCTCAGGGCAATCGAAAATATCAAAATCGATCGTAAAAACACCGCCGTTGAACGTCCCGTTCCGGTCGCCGTTTTGGCGTAGAGTAATCTCAAAGACAATGTAAAAGATTGAGAATCTCGACACAATTGCTTTCGCAGTATCAAGGTCGAAAGTCATAGTCAATTTGAAATTGTCACCACCGCGCCAACGACCCAACCTACCGCGGCACCGATCACACGCGGGAATACTGCGTTTTATTGACCTATTCAAAATTGTCCGAAAAAGGCGTTGATCTAGGAACCCGTCAGAGTCTTTCAGATATCGGTCAGACGATCGCGGAGAATTTTGGTGTTGAGCTTAAGGATGGGGTTAGTTTTTTGGGTGAGGTTTGATGTGAAATGTTTCCCTCGAAAGTAAACTCATTGTTCCTTTTATTGTGTTGCTCGCGTTCGGAAACAAGCGATTGTTAGGCGAAAGGCGTACCACATCTGGGACACCTTTCGGAATTAATTATACCAAACGAACAATTGCATTTAGAGCAATGCACATTTGCAGAGCTAGTTTTCCCCTTTGGATTAGGCACCATAGTGGTTCCGCATGACGGGCAGTCTGGTCTGTCGGAACCTGCCACGGCCATGATATCCACTGTTGTTTCACATTTCGGACATTTATAACCAAAAAACGATCCTGCGTTCATTCCTTTACTCCCTTTTTGACCCGATCCGGGTGGCGGTGATATTACCCTCGCCCTTTGCAATTGATTTTGTCCCTGGACGAATGATAACTGCAGATTGAATATCTAGAGCAACCACATTTCCTTTGCCTTCTGCTTTATGCTCCCCGTCGACTTCTGAGACTAAGACGTTTTCCGACTTATTTAGATTGCTGCGGACCCATTCTTCATGCTGTTTCTTCCACGACCGAAGTGTGTCTTCAGGATAATCGATACCCTTATTGACATCGATCATTCGAGCACATCCCTTACATAAGAATATTCCATTCTCAATCGAGCGTCGTTGTTCTGGGCTACGTGATTCGTTGTAGCGAGGACCGTCGGGTGCCGCCGCCGTAATATGGGATGCTTCTCCGATATAAATGAACTTCTCCATATCTACATCTGAAGGCGCAATTGTTAAAGCTCGACAGTCTGGATTCGAGCAAACGTAGGATGCTCGCTTCCCCAGTGCTTCCACAACCTTCGCACTAAATTCATGCCGATTACTTTTAGACAATTAAGCCCTCTCAATCCCTGAATTTCTTTCACCCAACTAATTATTGCCTTTCAACCTGCCGGATAATGTGCCCATATTCAAAATGGTATCCCGCTGCAATCTAGTGAAACGTCAATTAAAACCGAGAAAATCTTTGAAATTTCTCGTAAAGGAAACTAACATTTAAAATAAAGATTAACAATATTCTAGTTTTATTCATAAAACAAAAAGCTCACTTTCGGGATCACTATTTAATCTGTATCAAGTATCGTAGTTGTATAACAAATAATCTTTTTTGATCATAAATGACAGTTCATTTTGACTTATCGCGAAACGCTGGGTTCAGTCATCCATTCCAGGCAACGCTTACTTGTTATCAAACCCTCGATGATTTAGGGGCCATTTACCGTGATTACCTTCACGACGATGAGAATATTTAGCCAATTATACGCTCTGTTTTCGAGTCTCCATGCACATTTCATAGTTCGAATTGAGATATTTACCATGGCGTCGCGATGTTTGAATTTAGCCGTGTGTTTTAAGGCACGGAATATTGCGAAAAGGGATTTGCGTCGCGTCAGCGACGATTGAAATTGATAGTCACTCATTTGTCGCTGACGCGACAAGACTCATCTTCTATTTCTTCCGTGCGTTAAAACACACGGCTAAATTCATTTTGTCGCTTACGCGACGGCGAAACTCCGCGACCTTGGGCAGTTGCCCGGCTTTTGGAGGCTTAAATTCCGAATGTAGAAATCTTAATTCCATCAACGCAACGCTCCAATTTTCTCTTCCCATTTACAAAACTTTCAGGCTTTGAGTTATTATGCAGAGATTATGAAACTACTGTCTGCATTCATCTTTTTGTTGGCATTCGCTTTAAGCGGCTTTGCCCAAACTTCAAATGATCTTTCAGATCTGAACGAACCCCAAACCCGCCTCCGTGGGGTGATCGAGAAATTCCGCGAAGATTACGGAAGTCTCGACCGGCTCTACACCGCGCCGACTTCGTTTAACCGGATCGAGCGTTTGCGGGCGTTTTATACTGGCTGGCAGAAGTTGCTCGGCGAACAAAATTTTGAGGCGCTCATTCATGATGAGCAGATCGATTTTTTCTTGTTTCAGAATTACCGGATATTGATCGCAGCAAAGCTCGTTGGGATCAAACCGGACGATAAAACGACGATCATCGGTGATCCGATCGGAAGGGAAGCGCTGATCAAAGAACTCGAATACGAGATGATCCCTTATTCGCCTGAAGAATTGGTCGAGATCGCCAACAAGGAATTTGCCTGGTGCGAGGCTGAGATGAAGAAAGCTTCGCGCGAAATGGGCTATGGCGATGATTGGAAAAAGGCGCTTGAAGCGGTCAAAAACAAATATGTCGAGCCGGGAAAACAGGCGGAGATGATCCGCGATCAGGCGTATGAAGCGATCGAGTTTGTCGAAAAGAATGATCTTGTAACGGTGCCGGAATTGATGAAGGAATCGTGGCGGATGGAAATGATGTCGCCGGCGCGCCAACTCGTTTCGCCGTTTTTTCTCGGCGGGGAGACGATCCTTGTTTCATATCCGACGGATACTATGACCCACGAGCAGAAGTTGATGTCGATGCGTGGCAACAATCCGCATTTTACCCGCGCCGTGACGCATCACGAACTCATCCCCGGTCACCACATGCAGTATTACTCGATCGCGCGCCACCGCCCGTATCGGAGAATGTTCTATACACCGTTTTGGATGGAAGGCTGGGCACTTTACTGGGAATTTCTGCTGTGGGATAAAGGCTTTGTAAAAACTCCGGAAGATAAGGTAGGCGCACTTTTCTGGCGGATGCACCGCAGCGCAAGAATTATCTTTTCGCTAAATTTCCACCTGGAAAAAATGACGCCGCAGGAATCGGTTGATTTTCTTGTCGATCGCGTCGGGCATGAAAGAGACAATGCGACGGCGGAAGTAAGACGTTCGTTTGCAGGGAACTATGGACCGCTTTATCAGATCGCTTACATGATGGGCGGATTACAATTCTACAACTTGCACAGGGAACTGGTCGACACGAAAAAGATGACGGACAAAGACTTCCACGACTCGATCCTGCGCGAAGGTCCGATCCCGGTTGAAATGGTCAGGGCGATCCTTACGAAGGAAAAAATGGCAAAAGAAAACGCCGCAAAATGGCGTTTTTACGGCGGTCTTCCGAAATGATACGAGACTGATCATTTGCCGGTAAACTTTTGCAACTCAAAACACTTGTGTTGTCTTGAGTTTCTTGATCTAGCGGGGTTTTAGCTTAGCGGATGTTCTGTCAAAATTTGCTTTAGCGGTTTTCGCGACGACCGGATCGCCGATCTTCGTCGCCATTTTATAAGCTTTTTCAAATGATTCAATTGCTTCCTTGAGCTTTCCATTTGCTTCGTATCCGTCACCAAGACTATCGAAAACGTTTGGTGAATATGGATAATTTTCGGCATTTTGCTTAAAAAGACGCAGAGCCTCGCCGAAAAGTTTTTGTTCAATAAGCTGGTATGCGGCTCGATTTAATATGTCCTCAGGAATAAAAATTTCGTAGCCGAATCGTTTAGAGAGTTTTTCATAATGGTTTTCAAGCTCGGCAATGGTTCCGGTTTTATTTGGCGCCTCCCAACCTTCAAAGACCTTCCTCAAACCTGCATGGTATGCGAGAAGTACGACCGAACCATGGTTGTCATCGGGGAACATCTGAAATCCGGAATCGAAGTTTTTCGGTTTTTTATCTTTTAAGAGCTTTTGAAATCTATCCCATCCGCTTTTATATTCAGGTTCGTCGCCGAGGCCGAGGAAGATCGTTTTGTTTAGCTGACGGCTTTGCGTAAAAAGCTTTTCGGTTTCCTTAATGACAAAATAATCGTCGTAATGTAAAACGGGGCTAGCTGCAATATATGCGTCAAACAGGTTTGGACGGGAAGCGAGAGAATATACAACCGTCAATCCGCCAAGTGAATGACCGGCAAAGATCTTAAATGGCTGCGTCCGGTAATTTTTTTCGACAATAGGCATCACTTCCTTTTCAATAAAACTTAGAAACTTATCGCCGCCGCCTACGCGTCCTCCTTTACCGTCATCTGTCGGCGTCAGATCCCGTGAGCGGTCTGTATTCTGAATGCTTACGAGGATCATCTCAGGGATCTTTCCTCCCCATGCCTGCTGTTCAATGATCCCTGCCATCATCGAGGGTTGTGGGGCGTGACCATCAAGCATATAAACGACCGGATATTTTTGACTCGTCAATTCATAATTTAACGGAACGCGTACCCAAAAACTTCGTTCTTCGTTGAGGATCGCAGAATTTAGTTTATGCACATCATGATAAACACTGGCGATCTTCTGATCCTGTCCGTAAATATTTATCGAGACGAGCAAAAGGAATGATACAAATAGACTTTTTCTTAACATTTCTATATTGATTCGCGGGCAATTCGATAAGTTGTAAAAGCGGCAGTTGAACATCGTGTTAAAACCAGCAATTTGTGATATTTTACGAGAACAGAACATACTATTTCTAACAAATATGAAAAAGAAACTACTGGTTTATATTCCATTGTTGCTTATATTTGCGTTTGCGATGGCGGCACTTTGGGTCCATTACAGCAATATCGTCGGTAGATTAAATCTTGATCCGAAGCCCTATCGGATACCGTTTGGATATTTTAACGGCACGGCGACAAACTTAACAGACGCAGCAAGGGCGGCAGGAATCCGGGCCGGAGACAAAATAGTATCAATTAATGGAAAGCCAATAACTACGGATAACGACTTTTATAGATTTTCGCTTGAAATTACCTCAGCTGACCCAATTGCGTTTGGGATAGAACGTAAGACTGAAGGAAAAGCGACAGTGACAAACGAAATAAAGGTCTCACCGATCGCATTTGTCGTCTCACCGGGTTACTACGGAGGAATCCTGATGAATTTTTTGTTCGTCTATTTTCTTCCAACGTTCTGTATTTTGCTCGGTCTTTGGGTGGTTTTCATGCGACCGAATGATTATCAGGCTTGGCTGCTTCTTTTTCTCCTTTGCGGATTAGGCACTTTTGCTCTCGAGGGCTATGCCAGCGGGACGCTGGTCGGAGTATTTCGCAGATTCTTCTTTAATTCTTTTGCTCTTTCAATGCTCCTTTTCGCGATCTATTTTCCAGAAAGATGGACCGTAGACAAAAAGATCCCGTGGGCTAAATGGATCTTTATTATTTTGCTCGGATTTCAGATAATTCTCGGGTTGCTTGATCAGGTAAAGGTAATACTGGGTGTGAATATCATTGATTATCTCGAATCACCGATGTTGTTTTACAATAATTACTTGGGTGCTTTAGCAAACATGATCGCCATCGGATTCTTTTTTGCCATTCTTTCACATAAAGCTTTTACAGTAAAAAATTCGGACTCACGCCGCCGTTTGAAAATGATGGCTTTTGGAACGACTTTGGCGATGACTCCGACATTTGCACTTATTCTTTACGCAACGCTCAGCAGGGCAAAGGGATCATTCTTCGATATCGTTCCGGGATGGTTTGCGATATTCACGCTCTTGATGCTGCTTTTATTTCCGTTGACAATGGCTTACGTGATCGTCGTTCAAAGGGCGATGAATGTCAGTGTCGTGGTTCGTCAGGGTCTGCAGTATGCACTTGCGAAGAATGGCGTGATCGTCGTGCAAGTCCTTCTCAGCGTTGGAATAATTTTCGCTGCGGTTTCACTTGTTTCAAGTGCTGGAACAAACAATTGGCTCAAAGTTCTATTTATTTCAGCCGGGATTGCGGTCAATATTTTGATCGGTAAAATTGCTGCCCGGATCAAACTCTGGACTGATAAAAAATTCTTCCGCGAAGCATATGACGCGGAACAAATTCTCACAGATCTCAGCGAAGATGTGAGGACAATGGTTGAAACAGAGCCTTTGCTCGAAATGGTTTCAAACAAGATCAGCGAATCCCTCCACGTTCCGCAGGTCGCTCTGCTTTTAAGAAACGGATCAGTTTTTCAGCCTGCCCACGCTGTTGGATATGACACGATGCCGTCGGTTTTCCTCGACGAAACGGATCGGTCGATAGAAAAGATAAGCAATAACGAATCGCTGGTTATCTATCAGGATGTCGTTGATTATTGGGTAAATGAAGAAATTCAAACGGTTGAAAAAGAAGCGCTCGAAAAGTTGAATTCACAGCTGCTTCTTCCGATCGGTATAAAAAATGAACTCGCCGGTGTCATAAGTTTGAGTCCGAAACTATCTGAAGAGCCGTTTAGTCCTAACGATTTGCGGCTATTAAAATCGGTCGCATCGCAAACCGGTTTGGCGCTCGAAAATTCACGGTTGACGGCGACGATCGCGCAGGAAGCTGCGCAGAAGGAACGGCTCAATCGCGAACTTGAGATCGCCAGGGAAGTTCAGGAGCGATTGTTTCCACAGGAAAAACCGGAGATCGAAGGACTCGATTATCATGGAACGTGCCGGACGGCACTCGATGTCGGCGGTGACTATTACGATTTTCTGGAACTTGAGGGCGGGAAATTCGGAATCGCAATCGGCGATATTTCCGGCAAAGGAATTGGAGCATCTCTCATGATGGCAAGCCTTCAGGCGTCTTTAAGAGGTCAGTCGATGCATTACAAAGATGATCTCGCCGGAATGATGGTACGTATAAACTCGCTGCTTTACGACGCTTCGACATCAAACCGTTTCGCGACATTTTTCTATTCGCAATATGATCCGAAAACGCGAAATTTGATCTATGTTACCGCGGGGCACGATCCGCCATATCTGCTCCGCAAAAAAGGCGGCGAACTGGAGATCATAAAACTTGAAAAAGGCGGTGCCGTCGTTGGGATGCTGCCGCCGATGCTTGTAACTTATGAACAGGGAGAGATAACTCTTGAAAGCGGCGATCTTATCGTCAGTTCTACCGACGGGATCACCGAAGCGATGAATCCCAATGATGAGGAATGGGGCGAACCGGCGATGCTTGAGGAGATCAAGAAAGCGTATGGAATGTCGGCGGTCGAAGTCGCTGAACATGTTACGTCAAAAGCTGATGAATTTGTAAACGGCGCGAAGCAGCATGATGATATGACGATGATCGTCGTGCGCGTAATTTGAGAGCAAATAAAGGAAGACGCTAACCGCAGACTAACTAAGGAGTAAAGATGATCATTTATGAAATCTCGGCAAACGTTCGCCTCGATCTGACCGGCGAATATGAACAATTTATGCGGGAGACGCATATACCGGATCTTCTTGAAACGGGTTATTTTTCCGGAGCGGAACTGGAAAGGGTTACCGATGGTGTCTATCGTGCAAGATATCTGGCGGAAAACCGCGAAACACTCGAAGATTACTTTCAAACCGAAGTCGAAAGACTTCGGGAAGATTTTAATAAGAAATTTCCCAAAGGTATAGATGTTTCCAGACAAATTTTGGAGATACTGGAAATCTGGAAAAGCGTCTAAAGAAGACCTGGATCTTTAACGACGCCGATAAACGGTAAATTTCTAAATCTCCCTGCAACGTCCAGACCATATCCGACGACAAACTCGTTTGGGATCGAAAATCCGCAATAATCAACCTTTAGGTCTTTATTTATTCGAGGTTCCGGCTTATCGAGGAGTGTTGCGATCTTTATTGATCTTGGCCCGCGTGTTCCGAGCAATTCTACCAGACGCGTCAAGGTCAGTCCCGTATCGATAATGTCTTCAACGATTATCACATCCTTGTCGCGAATTGGCTTCATAAGGTCTTTAATGATCTCGACGTCACCGGTTGAAACCATACCGTCTTTATAACTCGCGACAGCCATAAAATCGATCTCCATCGAGAGATCGATCTTTCGCATAAGATCGGCCATAAAAACACAAGATCCCTTTAGCACGCCGACAAGCACAACATCTTTGCCTTGATAATCTCTTGTGATCTGTTCGCCGAGCTCTTTGACCCTCGCTTCGATCACTTCCGCTGAAAACATTACGTCGAGGTTCGGGTCAGTAAATTCAGTTTGATTTTTGGCTGCTTGAGTTTCCACAATTTATCTCCGATATTTGATTGAAAATGTATTTGGAAATAGTATTCAAATACGCCTTAGGTTACAAGCGGCAATTAAAGAGATTTACGGGACGACCAAACTTTATGGAACCAAGTTTAGAAAAACGCGATCGGGTCAGAGAATTGGTAAAACAAGTTCTGGATAGTGTTCCGTTGGGTGGAACTCCGGAGGAAGTTGCTGTAAAACTTTCGCCTGTAACACCGTTCGAAAAGGACTTTGACCGCGATGAATCTGCCAAAACTCTGTTAACCGAAGATGACTTTCGCGGGCTTGAAAGAGGCGCAAAGATCCGAATCGCGGAAGATGCAAGGCTTACGCCGTCTGCGAGTGATGCTGTTAATGAACGGGGGCTTGAGCTGATCCGGAAGGAATCGCGAAATGCTTCACTCAAAGTGAAAACCGTCGGAATCGGTGGTGATCACGGCGGATATGAGATGAAGGAAAGGATCGAAGAGTATTTGAAAGGCTTAGGATTGCTCGTCCGGGATTTTGGAACGCATTCAAAAGACGCGGTTGATTACCCCGATTATGCGCATTTTGTTGCAGAAGCGGTTTCAAACGGGAAGATCGAGGTAGGGATAGTAATAGATGGTGCGGGAATCGGTTCGGCGATGGCAGCCGGGAAAGTACCGGGTGTTCGTGCCGCAGCTTGTTACAATGTAACGTTGGCAAGAAACTCACGTGAGCATAACGGCGCGAATGTCTTATCTTTAGGAAGCGGACAAAACACTTTCGAAGAAGCACAGCAAATTGTTTACGCATTCCTGACAAACGAGATAACCGAAGACCGGCATAAAAAAAGGGTCGGAAAGATCGATGCGATCGAGAGACAGTATTTCGGGAAGTGACAAGTGAGAAGTGACA
>JBGTEI010000658.1:0-2314 GCA_041747875.1 Pyrinomonadaceae bacterium
TGGGAACAGGCGATGAGTACGCTGACGGATATGCGTCAGAAATTTCCGCAAAGTAAATGGACGCCCAGTGCGATCGTCGATGTCGGTATGGCAGCCCGCGACCAGCGCCGTAGATCGGATGAATCCTATCTCTTAAAACTAGCGATGGACATCTATCCTGAAGCGATCGACGTTACAAAAGCTCAGTTTGAAGTAGCCTGGATGGAGCATGAAAATAAAAACTACGCTGTCTCGGCAAAAATGCTGACCGAGCATCTTGCGAGATATGTAGATCAGGACAATTCGTATCGCGGACAAGCCGGATATTGGGCTGCACGGGATTCGGAGCTTGCCGGACTTACGGATGAGGCGTGTGCTTTGTACGAAGCCGTGACGTATAGATACGGCGCAAATTGGTATGGTTATCTCGGTTTAGACCGCTTGCTGATAATGCGAAGAAACGGCAAATGCCAAACTCCGGCAAAATTTCCGGTAAATTCTTTGATACCAAAGGCTGTTGAGAATATGAAGGGCGTGATCGTGGTAGCCGAAACAGCAACCGCAAAAGAAATGGCACGGGCAGATAAAAGCGAAGAATTGAGCGCGATCGGCCTTTTTGATTGGGCGATCGAAGAGCTTGAGGAAGCAAAGAAATCTGCAAACGAAAGTCCGAAGATAAATTTAGCATTGGCAAAACATTATCGGTTTAAGGGTGATAATGTAAGGGCGCTTCTAGCACTTGCAAAGAGCTATCCTGATTATTCGCAGATGTTTCCGGAGGAAATGGGACGCGAGGAATGGGATATTTTTTATCCGTTGACTCATTGGAATGAGGTCAAATTCTGGGCTAACAGGCGTAATCTTGATCCGTATCAGGTGGCCGGTTTGATCAGACAGGAAACGATCTTTGATCCAAATGCAAAATCGGGAGCGAATGCTTACGGCCTGATGCAGCTATTGATTCCAACCGCAAAAATGATGGCGCGGAAATATAGTTCGACCGATTCATCAGGTATTACGGGTTACTCGCTTTTTAATCCGACGCTAAATATCGAACTCGGAACGGCTTACATGCGCGAGCAGCTCGATAAATATGGCCGGATCGAATATATGGCGGTGGCTTATAACGCGGGACCGGGGCGCGTAGTTCGATGGAAGGCGGAATTGCCGCTGCAAATGGATGAGTTTGTAGAAGAAATTCCTTTCCGTGAAACAAAGGGTTATGTACAAGGCGTGATCAGAAACTCAGCGCAGTACCGTCGACTGTATGATCTAAACGGAAACTTCAAACCGAATGTAGGCACAAAACCGCTTCGGGCGGAGATAGATTCAAAGCCGGCGGCTCAGTTTGCAAAAGATCATCCCGGGATAGATGTTAAGAGGAAAAAGACTGCCGAATAAAATTTTTGACCACTTTGACGAATGATGAGCTAAAAATGCCGGAAACACATTACCGAACCTGTATTTTATGCGAAGCCATTTGCGGCATCGAGATCGAGCATGCCGCGGGCGATATTTTGACGATCAAGGGCGACAAGAATGATCCGTTTTCCCGCGGTCACATTTGTCCGAAAGCACTTGCGCTAAAAGACGTATATTTGGATAAAGATCGCCTCAAAACCCCCGTCAAGAGAATCGGTGATGAGTGGCAATCGATCTCCTGGGAAGAAGCGTTTGAGGAGATCGGCGGGAAAATCAGCGAAATTCAGACGAAATACGGCAAAGATTCCGTGGCGGTCTATCAAGGGAATCCGTCAGTACATAACTTTGGAACGCTTTTAAATAGCGGGAATCTTCTCAAGGCTTTAAAAACAAAAAACAGTTATTCGGCAACCTCGGTCGATCAACTTCCGCATCATTTCGCCGCCTGGGCGATGCTTGGAAATCCACTCTTTAGTCCGATCCCGGACATCGACCGTACCGATTATTTTCTGATCTTGGGAGCTAATCCGCTCGCATCGAACGGGAGTTTGATGACCGCGCCGGATATTATCAACCGCCTCGAATCAATTGGGAAACGCGGAGGAAAAGTAGTCCTTATCGATCCGCGAAAAACTGAAACCACACGAATTACTACAGAACATCTTTTTATAAAACCCGCAGCTGACGTCTATTTTTTGCTTGCTATAGTTAACACGCTATTTGTGGAAGATCTTGTAAATTTGGGAAGGCTCGCTGATTTTACGGACGGCGCGGAAACATTGCGAAGAGTTTCAGAAGATCATTCGCCTGAATCGGTGGAAGGTATAACCGGAATTACGGCTGGAGAAACAAGGCGCATTGCGCGCGAGTTTGCGGCGGCCGGAAAGGCGGTTTGTTATGGCCGGATCGGCGT
>JBGTEI010000659.1:0-3449 GCA_041747875.1 Pyrinomonadaceae bacterium
GCTTCTTCGACAATTTCGACCTTTGGCGAGCCGTGCAAGACTTTGGTTTCAACACTTACTTTGTCTCCTAGCTTTTCAATAACCGTCGCTTTCGTCTCGGCCGCAAACTTCTCCGCCAACTTATTCGCTTCGTCAGCCATCCTCGCGTTAAATTCGCTCGAGACGCCGAACGGTTCAGTGCCGGCGAATATCGGTATATCGGCCACGGCAAGGATCCGTATTTCCGTTTCATTATCAAGCGAAACGATCTCGCAGCATTTGATCGTTGCGGCCATTGCGTGTTTTGACCCGTCAACCGCTAAAAGTATTTTCATTTTCAATTTTCTCCAAATAAGTTCTAAATTCAAAAAAGGGTCTCAGACCTTATGCCGTCGCATGTTCACCATGTTCATTTTGTTCGGTCGATCTGAAAACGATCGGCATCGGACGAATGATATACAGCAATGTTTTGGTTCCGTCCTGTTCTTCAAACTCAATAATTCCGCTGGGTTCATTGATCTCGCTCAAATATGCAACTTTTGTTGGGTTTTGGATAGTGTGCGTCTGATGATGGTCATCATCGTTGCCAATAAAGATCTCGACAAATGTGTCGTCGCCTTTTGCTTCCAAAGTTATCCCGCCCAATGGCAATCCTTTATCCAAAACCTGATTACCGATTTCTTCATTAAATATCTCAATTCTTGTTTCCCAGTCAAATCTTCGCATTGAGAGGTCGTCAAAAAACTTCTTCCATTCTTCCTTTGGTATTTCGTTCGTCATTCTAGGGTTACTCCTTTCTAAACACTTTTCGTTTTCTTTCTACTTATTTTTGATCTACAGAAATGTTAGACCGCAATCTCCGTGCCGCGTCATATTCAACTCGACATTCAATAAGCAAAGAAAACCGGCGGCAGTAAATTGCGAAATTTTGGGCCAGTTACCGTGGAAAATTTCGCGGTCATATGGCAGCAAAAAGTAGTCGCCCAAAGAATTCCTAAATAAATCGGGCATCGGACAAATGGTATAGGGCTTGCTATCTGAAGAAGTGTAGAAAGCATTCGTGAAAGTTTACACGAACCACAAATAAAGGAGAGGAAGAAATGGTAGAAAGAGTATATTTGGCGCTATGGGTTATTTACTTTATTACTCTCGCAATTTTTTTTGTAAGCGGATTATTGACTGCCACTGTCGTGGTTGCTTTTGGTTTTGTTCTGTTCGGTATGGTATTTCTGGGAATGATCGGCATCCTGCCGCATTATGCTACGCATAATAATCGCCCTCTGTCCCACTAAGATTCGAATATGAGATCACGCACCCCTTGACATCAGGTAAGTGGGATAACTTGAAGTTTAGGAAAAGCGATTCTGCAATAGATTAGAGATATTTCTTCAACTTTTGCAGGATCGCTTCTTTTGTCTGCAGGCCAACAATACGTTCAGTTTCGCGCCCGTCCTTAAAAACGATCATTGTCGGAATGCTTTTTACTCCAAACTTCCCCGCCGTGATCTGATTTGCATCGACATCAAGTTTTCCAACGATCGCCTTTCCAGATAACTCTTTTGCCAAATCGTCAACGATCGGCGCAAGCATGCGGCACGGCGGACACCATGTCGCCCAGAGATCAAGCAAGACCGGAAGATCTGATCGCTCGACCAGATCAGTGAAATTTGCATCGGTGACCGTTAAGGGCGTATCGGAAACGGAAAACGGACTTCTGCATTTCCCGCAAACCGGGGTTCCTTTGGATTCCCGGGAAAATCGGTTTTTTGATCCGCATTTACTACATCGGCGTATATGAGTTTTCGGTAACATGGTCTTAGATCGAGCAGCTTTTCAAAGACGTGCTGAATGTCTAGTTTTTTGTCCCCTCCGCAATTTCGTCCCTCAAATAAACTGCTACATCTTTGATGAATTGATGAACTGATGCTTCCGCAATTCGTTTTCCAACAACAGCATCCAAAGCTTTCCCAAGCAATCCGAGCGGTGGCGTATATGCTCCTTCGAGCACAAGCTGGGTTTCCGTCGAAGTCAGAGGATAAATATTGAGTTCAGCCGTCATAAAAGGAAACAAATGCGGCATCTTTGACGCTTCCCATTCAAGTTCGATCGATGTCGTCTCCGGGGCCATTACTCTTTTCGGCTGGTCTTTTATTCCTTTTACGATGATTGAAATATCGGTTCCAACTTCGATTCCCGCTATATTTACGTGTAACTCTGATGCAACGGTTCTCGCGCGCAAAGCTGCGACCTTTGTCGCGTTCCTAAAAACGTTTGCAGTGTCCGCGCTCAATAGTTCCTTAACTTTCTGATAGGGTTGATTTACGTAATCGTAAACACGAATATAATTACTCATGGAGTTCTCCTTTCCGAATGATCTATTTTATTTTCGGGCTCTGATAACCAAGACGATATTTAAGCGACATACCTTTTGAATTTTGAACCGAACGAAGCTTCAACTTAAGATCGTGCCACTTGCCGTCAGTTGTTTCAGGATAATATCCTATCGTATACTGCCGGCGCATTTCTTTATTGATCTGAACGTAGATCCTGAACAGTTCGTTCGCGTTGTGAACGATCGGCGACTGCATCGTCCCACCCGTCCGAAAAGCGAGATCCTGCATCGCACCACGGCTCAAACTGCTTCCATCATTCAAAACAATATTACGCCGGACTCCGTCATTTGTAATGTCTGCGTATTCCCATTTATCCGCTTCATCCCAGAGTATTGTATAAACCTGCGTATCGATCGTCTTTAACTGTTTTTGAATATCGTTAAGACTATGTTCACTGTTGTGATCGGCGCTGTCGGTTATGACCAGCAGCACCCGCTTGTTGTTTCTACGTTCGCGGATCTTTTCAGCCGCGTTATAGATCGCATCATAAAGCGCATTCGGCTCATTGTAACCGCTCGAAAGGTGGATCCTGACTTGTTCTGCGGTTGGAACAAAGTCAAGGATCAAACTTCCCCTTTTGTTAAAAACCAGCGTAAAAAAGTCGTCATCTCTGCCTAAACCCTTGGTAAATTCCCGCAAAGACTCAAGTACTGCTTTTGTCCGTTCATCAGTGGTCGGGTGCATATCGTAAACAATTCCAAAGGAAATCGGCGAATTCTCAGCGGAAAAATATTCAATAGTCTGCTTCTTATCTTCATCATATATTTCGAAATTATCTTTCGTCAGACCTTTAATTTCGTTTCCTTTTTTGTCCGAAACTGCCACATTGATATTTACCAAATTGATATCTACGGCGATCGGTTTATCGTCTTGCGGAAAAACTGATACTGCGAAGATCACTGTTAAAACTATTAAGCTTATAAATTTCGTCTTTCTCATTATTATTTCAACTTGCATTTCTCTTTCTTTCATATTTCTTACTTATTGGAAATCGCTTCGCCGGAATTCGCATTTTCAACATTTGAACCCACGTTATTTTGGATTCCGGCTTCGGAATTAGCGATCTTTGTATTTGAG
>JBGTEI010000660.1:0-7231 GCA_041747875.1 Pyrinomonadaceae bacterium
CCATGTCGGCATGCTCAAGATCCTGTTTATCCGTAAGCCGCATATATTTCAGCATTGCCTGGCTCGGATTCTCCGGCGGATACAAATTTTCGAGAGCAACGTCAGGAAAACGCGCCGTAAACGGAGTAAGATCAGCTTCGCTTCCAAAAATATCGATCGGAACGGCATGTTCATCAAGGAAATTCATCGGCGGGAGTCCAAGACAGATCTCCATCGTACGGATCAGCGAAACCGTATTGTGCATTTCATGGATCAACGCACCTCTACGATTATAAGCCGAGATAATGAGCGCCGGGGAACGGTGGGCATCCACGTGATCGGGGCCATCCTGCGCATCGTCCTCGACGATAAAGATCGCCGTATCTTTCCAATATGGGCTTTTTGAAACCTCCTCTACCAATTTGCCGATCGCATAATCATTTTCGGCAACATAGAACTGAGGAGTTGGAACTCCTTTGCGAAGGCCGGAGGTATGATCGTTAGAAAATCTGACGATCGAAAGATTTGGCAGTTGATCGCCCTTCCCTGTTTTTAAGTTTTCCGTATAAGAACGGAATTCTTTAAGCCATTCGCCAAACCTGGAGTTTCCGCGAAAGCCTTCCTCCGAATTCTCATAGGTGATCAATGCATCTTTCTTGCCTTCCGATTCTTTTGCGATCCGGTAAGAATCCGTTGTCATCGAATCGGGAGTTTGCTGATCATAATTTCTAAATCCCGGCGAAAAATGACCTTCGAGTGATTTTTTTGTCGCAAACGCCTTGAGTGTAGGCGAAACATCGGGGTACGACTTTGGTTTCCGTGTATTTACTTCTTTTACGTCCTCTGCTGAAACGGTAGCAACGAATTCGCCATAATTGCGATATGTCAGATCGTTTCTCTGCGCAAGGTCCCATAGATACATCGTTTCCGGTTCGCCGACATCGCGATCGCCCTTAAGATAAGGCACGTATCTCTTTAAGAAATTCGCCAGGTCGTTTTCATCCGCCGGGAGATCAAAAACCGATGGCAAGGCAACGGGCGGCTGACCGGAAGGCGGGTCATAAGACGGCAGGCGATTAAAACCTTCATAATCATACGTTCGCCCGCGGCCGGAATAATTCCACCGGAATGCCTTGTCGACATAATCATTTGAGAATGCCGCGGTTGACCAATTATGACCATCGGGCGAAGCTTCAGCATTGACAAAAAATCTGTCGAGAAGTCCAAACCGCAGCGCCAACGCACGTGCGTTTGGCGTTATATCCTGTGGCGTTCCGACCGGTGAACGCGCCGCTTCACCCGAACCAAAGATCGCCACCGATGGATCTCCATCCGCCTTTTCGCCGTTTCCGGCATTGTCAAGATCACCAAAAACCTGATCATACGTTCGATTTTCGCGAATAATATAGATCACGTGCTTAAACGGCGACTTCCCGTTTGCAAATAATTTCGAATCAGATTTCCCAAGCATCCCGTTTGCGCGCATTACTGCCTGCGAATATGCGAAGAGCTGCTTGTCATCCGGAATATCGACAAGCGAAATATTTCCCGAGACGACTGCAGCACTGTATCCGCCCCGCTTGTTGTATCCTGTTCCAGGAAATTCGGCGTTCGGCATATTCGGATATAATCCGCTTTCTGTCACGTTGACAGACGAATTCTTCATCCCGGTCCCTTTGCCATTTGCGATGAAAACCCTTTCTCCAACGACCGCAACCGCTGACGCATAATTTCCGGTTGGAATAAATCCCGAGATCTGGCTTCTTGATTTGTCTTCAGAACGATTTTCTTTCCCAAGATTGGGATCAAGTCGGACAACCGCTACTGAATTCGTTTTTGCGTTTGCCACAAATAAAAATTGTTCATCCTCACTCAGCGCAAGACCCTGCGGACTCATCCCGCGTCTATTATTTTCGGCGAGTTTAACTTCTATTTTTGGCTCAGCGCGGTAAAGTTCATCGCGTTTTGTGTCAATTATCGAAACACTATCGCCATCTGAATTTGCCACGAACAGCCTGGATCTGTCTTTATTTAAGAGCATTTTCGTCGGATGGCGTTCGGTTTTGATATGGGCTTTTATTTTGAGAGTCTTCCCATCGACCACCGCGATCGAGTCGTCTCCCCAAAGGGAAACATAGATCTTATCAACGCGTTTTCCGTCAGCAGCCGGCAAGATCTGAACATCGTAGGGATAAAGAAATTGTGTGGAATCAGCTCTATGCAGATCTACTCGCGAGATGTTTCGCTGATCTCGCAGATCCGAAACTACGCCGAGTGTATCTCCGAGATTATTTGCGGTATAAAGCGTTTGCCCGTCAGGCGAAAGATCAATCCCGGTTGGATAAACCGCGGCGGTCGATCGATTGTAATTGGGAGAAGGTGCGGCTTCAGCAAAAGCGGAAACATCTATAAACGGCGCATTAAATGCCTCATCTTTTAAGTTTTGCGGTGCGAGCGGTTTTTCTTTACTCGGATCAAAACTCAGTATCCAGATCTTGTTTTCAAAACCACCGGATAAATAGAGATTTGCTTTTCCGTCAAATTGCACGCGCTTATCAAAAACCAATCCAAAATTTGCGCTTTGAGGCGAAGGAAAATAAATATTTTGAACCACCTCGGGCGATGGCTTTTTATTCAGATCGATGACGGAAAGGGTTTGCTGCGGTTTGCTCCTTGCGTTAAACATCAAACCATACCCACTATTTACCGCGATCAGAAATCTGCCTTTGCCGTCTTTACCCGTTTTATCAGGTGATCGGACAAGATCAAAGGTTAGAGGCATCACGGCGACCTCTTTCGTCTCAGAATCCATGATCAGCTTTCCGGCGGGCGTAACCTTGCGGTCCTGCAGATCATTATCCTGTAAATTCAGCTTTTCCGCCTGAGAAGGTCCGGAAAAAAAGAAGATGCCCATTACAACCAAGACAAACACTATCAAGATCGCAAAAGAAAGCTTCAAACCTCGACCGAATAATAACAGCATCGTATCCTCCTTGTGGTTTCTGATATGAAAGAATTTCCGTTAGTTTAACAGGGAAGGAAAAGAAGATATAGGTAGTTATGGATGGATTTGTGTTAAGAAATTATTACTTTTTCCTTCTCCTTGTTTACGGGTGGTTCAGCTTATCATTTATAAAAAATTGAAGTCGCGGTAAAATCACGACCGCAGTTTTAGATTTTCCTGCGAAAAAAAGAAATGATGCGCGATTTTATCTCGGTATCTTTTTGTTTATAATCACTTCTTCATGAAAAACAACCAAACATCATACCCGCGCAATAAGATCAAAGTATTGCTCCTCGAAAATCTTAGCGATTCCGCGGTAAAAGAGCTCGAAGATCATGGCTACACGAATATCGAAATACTCTCAAAGGCTTTGAGCGAAGAAGATCTTTGCAAAAAGATCAAAGGCGTTCATATCGTAGGGATCCGTTCAAAAACGCAGATAACCGAAAAGGTTTTGGATTGTGCCGATAAACTGCTGGCGATCGGATGTTTTTGTATAGGGACAAATCAGGTTGATCTGAATGCCGCGACCGAACGGGGAGTCGCAGTTTTTAACGCACCCTATTCAAATACGCGTTCGGTCGCTGAATTAGTAATTGGCTTGTTTGTCATGCTCATTCGCCGGATCCCGGATAAGAATATCGCCGCGCACAATGGGGTTTGGCTAAAAGATTCGGCCGGTTCTTACGAACTTCGCGGAAAAACTCTTGGAATCGTAGGGTATGGAAATATCGGTTCGCAAGTTTCGATCCTCGCGGAAAATCTCGGCCTCAATGTTATTTACTACGATATTCTGACCAAGCTGCCGCTCGGGAATGCGCAGCAAATTAAGAGTTTGAAGGATCTTTTGAAAAGATCAGATATCGTCACGCTCCATGTTCCGTCTACTCCTGAGACAAAGAATATGTTTGACGCAAAGACCCTCAAAGAATTAAAGAAAGGAGCGATATTTGTAAATTATTCGCGCGGAGACGTAGTAGATCTGGACGCGCTTGGCCGGCTTGTCAAAAGCGAAAAGATCCGAGGTGCGGCGGTTGATGTTTTCCCCGAGGAACCAAAGAAAAACGGCGACGAATTCTCAACGGTTCTGCAAAATCTACCAAATGTGATCTTAACTCCGCACATCGGCGGTTCGACACAGGAAGCCCAAGTCAGTATCGGTTTAGACGCGGCTTCAAAGCTAATAAGCTATATGGAATTGGGAATCTCAACAGGTTCGCATACCGTTCCGCCCGTCAGCCTTTCTCCGCAGGCAGACACGCACCGCGTTCTGCATATCCACAAAAACAAACCCGGCGTATTGTCCGAAATCAACTCCAAATTATCCAAAGGCGGCATCAATATCGTCGGACAATATCTTAAAACCAATGAAGATATCGGATATGTGATCCTCGATGTGGACAACAATATCTCAAAAAAGGCGTTTGATATCCTGAAAGAAATCGACGGGACGATAAAAACACGCATGGTTTATTAAACGTTTTGTGCGTAAAATCGTAAGAATGTTAGAAAATGACGATATAGAAATTACCTATAATGATTTCCCGTATCTGAGTATGACTGTTCCGGATACGCATCCTGACAGCATGGCTTCAATTGCAAGATTCCATGGTCTGGAATCAACATCTCCTTTAAAATGTCGCGTTCTTGAGCTTGGCTGCGGAAATGGTTCAAACCTAAACTGGATGGCATCGGTCTTGCCCGATAGTGAATTTATAGGGATCGATCTTTCGAAATACCATATCGATCAGGCACGTGAAGCACTGGCCAAACTTGGCACGAATAATGCTTCATTTCATAAGCGGGATCTGCTAGAACTCGACGAGAAAAGCTTTGGAAAGTTTGATTATATCGTTGCACACGGACTTTTTTCCTGGGTTCCGGAAGTGGTGAGCGAAAAACTTCTGGATCTTTATGGAAAATTGTTAGTGCCAAATGGCGTCGGTTATATAAGTTATAACGCACTTCCCGGATTTTATCTCCGACAGTTGATGAGAGACTCAATGCAGTTTCACGTGCGTGGTATTTCCAAGCCGTCTGAGTTCGTCATTAAAGCCAGAACATTTGCGCAGTTCTTATCCGAAAACGCAATCGGTGCGCCGCTTTATAATGAATTGTTGAAGTCTGAGTTTGATGAAATGATCGACCGTGAGGATTCTAACATTTGCCATGATGATCTTTCTGCTTTTAACAATCCCTTTTATTTTTCTGACTTTATCGGTCGTTCCGAAAAGTACGGACTCCAGTTCCTTGCTGAATCAGGGAGGCCAACATTCTTACCACCCGATCTCCCGCCGCAGGTTTTAGAATTTATTGAAAATAACAGTAAAAATGTGATCGAAAGCGAGCAATATATCGATCTGTTTGGGTGTACCAAGTTTCGAAAAACACTTCTTTGCCGGAGTGAAGTTTCATTAAATCGGGAGTTTAATTCCAATGCAATTAGACAGTTCTACATTTCTTCCGCGTTACGCCCGGATTTAATTGGGAAAAAAGCGGCGAATCAGGAAACCGAAAAATACACTACAAATTCGGGGTCGAGTTTTGAGACTGATCATTTGCTAACTAAAGCGGTTCTGACCTCCTTTGATAGCAACGAAAGCCACGAGGTATCATTTGAAGAACTGGTTATCGGATCTCGCGACGATCTGATTCAAAATGGATTTAACTGCGATGATTGGGATAAGGAGATCAAGACTACCGTTTCGATCCTGCTCCAGCTTTACATAGGTGATCTGATCCGTTTTCATGTTTCGAAATCGGCGGCTTTAAACTATATTCCTGAGAAACCACGAGTAAGCGATTTTGCCCGACTACAGGCGGCAAAAGGTGGAAGAGTTCCAACTAATCAAGGCGTCAATATAGAGCTATCCGATGATTTTACAAGAGAACTTTTTGCTCTGTTAAAGGGCGACATGACACGCGACGAATTGATTGGCGCACTTGTAGCGAAATTATTTACGGGAAAAGACAAAAACTCCGAGCGAGAGGAGTTTACAGAAAAAATTTCAGAAGCACTTGATGGTTCGCTCAAACAGATGGTCAGGGTTGGATTTCTCGTCTAAATTCGACTGCATTTTAGCGATCCCATTGTGGTAATTTGTCGCAATCGGTGCGTATACCGCTTCCCTGACGTATTCAATTGTGACCGGAAACAAAGCCAATTCGAATGGTTTATCGGACGTTTTGGGGTTAGTATGACTGAATGTCAGAAAATGATCTTGCCGATCTTACTTACGAAGATTTTCCGTATCCGGGCATGACGTTTGGGGAAACTCATCCTGATAGTATCGCTTCCGTAGCCAAAATCTATGCTTTCGAAACACAACCTCCTGAAAATTGCCGGGTACTTGAACTCGGATGTGGAAACGGTTCTAACCTGCTTTGGATGGCCTCAGGTTTGCCCAATAGTGAGTTCATCGGAATAGATCTATCGAATAATCATATAAAAGAAGCAAGCCAAACCCTCGCCACACTCGGCTTAAAAAACACAGCTTTTCACCAGCAGGATGTGCTCGAGATCGACTATCAAGCCTATGGTAAATTTGATTATATTATTGCTCACGGACTTTTTTCCTGGGTACCGGATGCCGTCTGCGAAAAAGTTCTGGAACTCTACGGCAAATTGCTAAACCCAAATGGGGTCGGTTATATAAGTTACAACGTTCTACCAGGTTTCTACCTACGAAAATTAATGAGGGAGGCAATGCAATTTCAATTGCGTAATACTCCGGTGGAAGGTGAAAGCGTCAAGATAGCGCGTTCATTTGCACAATTTTTATCGGAAAGCACACAAGCTACCCCGCTTTATAATAATTTGTTGAAGACTGAATTTGTCGGCATGATCGAGCGAGAGGATTCAATCATTTTCCATGATGATTTGTCTGTTTTTAACAATGCCTTTAACTTTTCCGAGTTTATTGGCCGAGCGGCTAAATATGAACTCCAGTTTCTTTCAGAATCTGAAAGAATGACGTCTTTGCCTTACGATCTTCCGCCGAAAGTTTTACAGTTTATTGAGGACAATAGTGAAAATGTGATCGAACGAGAACAGTATATCGACCTGTTTACAGGTACAAATTTTCGTAGAACGCTTGTTTGCCGGGACGAAGTTGAATTAAATCGGGAATTTGATCCCAAAATTGTTAAATCGTTTTTCCTTTCCTCGTCGCTGCGTCCGGCCTCCGACGAATCGGTGGCAGAAGATCATTACCCTCACAAATTCACTACAAATTCAGGTCGCAGCTT
>JBGTEI010000661.1:0-2412 GCA_041747875.1 Pyrinomonadaceae bacterium
CACTCTTCGCACGAGCAAACTCCTTTCGACATTTAAGAAAGAGACGAAGTTTGTAGACGGCATCTCGCTTGAGGGAACGGAAGCGACATTTTACACGTCGACCGCCGGACTGAAAATGATCCAAGCCGAAATGGCAGGCGAAACGTATTATGCGACGGTTGATTATTATTATCACGACAACGGAAAGTTAAACTTCGTCTATCACAAAATGAGCCGTTACGATACGCAGATCGGAATGGATCCTCCGCCAAAGGTTGTAAACATTGAAGAAAAGCGGCTTTACTATAAAGACGGAAAATTAATCCAGAGGATCATTACAAACACCGAAACGATCGCCGGTGATTATTCTGAAGAGCCCGAAACAGAGATCCTCGATCTTGAAAAAACATTTCGGGAAGCACTAAAAAACTAGAAATATCGAGGTACCAAAAATAAGCCGGACACCATAAGATAATGTCCGGCTTTTTGCCTATGTTTACAAGGAGAAGATTAATATCTGCAAATTATCACGCAAATTTTGACTTCAGGCAAAGGCAAACACATGTGATACCGCTCCGACAGCCCCACTAAGAACCCCCATTCTTAATACATCACGCCGGTCCGGCATCACAAGATCAATGTTTTAATCATTCATAAGAGTTAAATGTTGAACATAGCGAATACACTATGCTCAGCTATCTGTGGTATTCGTTGGAATTATCGGTGCGGATTCAAAACTGTAAAAAAAGTTTAGGCGGATAATTCTTTTGGGATTTCTTCGATTATCGATTCGCCTTTCGCGCGATCGCCGCAGGTCCATTGCCATTTTTCGTGAAGGCGGATTCTGCCGTCATCAAGGATCTTGGCAGTTGAACGGCAAACTCCGGTCATCAGTTGACCACGCTTATTGACGTGCTGGTAACGCATATCGAGAACACCGTTTTCACCGGCAATTGCGATCAGGTTTCCAAAAACGATCTCGCCGCCAGAATATTCGGCGGTCACCAGAGCATCTTTTTGATGATAGTGGAAAATCGTCTCGCCTGAAACTTCGCCGTTTCCCGAATTTTTTATAGATGTGAAATTTCTGCCGTCGTAGTTTATTAAATTCATAAATTCGTTTTGAACGCGGATGTAAGCGGATGGTTAGGATCTTCGCAGATCTGAAAAGTTAAAAATTCTTTCCGTAATTCGCGTTGATTCTCTTCGATCCGCCGGATCCGCGTTTCAGTTTTCCTGTTCCGGAAGGTCGTCCATTTTTTCGCGGATCAGATCGTATTCAAATCCAAGCCTGACCAGATATCCAAAGAAATTCTGCCGGTCATTATGGGTTTCCGGCGCACCTTTTATTCTCAGGCGTTTTGCGATTGCCTGATCGATCATTTCCTCTTCCGGTGTCTCTTCAAAAACCAATTCAAGCGCTTTATCTATCGTTTCGCTGTCGATGTTCTTTTTCTTAAGATCCTGCTCGAGTATGCGTTTTCCGATCGGTTTTTGACGAAGTTTTGATGAAGCAAATGAAGCCGCAAATTGTTCGTCGTTGAGATAATTGTATTCTTTTAGTTTCTCGATCACTTCATCTACGATCTCTTCGTTTGTCCAGATCTTTTCCAAAAGGCGGGTCCGCATTTCTCCGATCGAACGCGGCTTAAATGTCAGCAAATTCACCGCCCGGTCAAATGTCTTCTGACGCGATCTTTCCGGATCTTTGATCACGCGGTCTTCATCTTTTATTGGTTTTTTAAATCGCATAAATATAATGGAGCGCGGACATCCCTGTCCGCATCGTCGCGACAGCGGCGAAACCAGGTTTAATCGATCGCACCCCCTTGATGACAATAGTTTCGCACTTTCGTGCTCATTGCGGGCAGGATGCCTGCGCTCCGTCGGCGAAGTTATTATCTATTATCTTTTATCTCGAATCTATTTCGGGACGATTTTTGTCTGCTAAATAGGTGATAGATAATAACTGATAGATCATATTTATGTTCAAATAGATCAGCAACACTTTTTGTTAACGAAGTTTGCAAATAAATGATCTGCGGTCAAAAATCCACAATATGAAAAGCGGAATTCTGATCATCGACAAGCCCGAAGGTTACACCTCACACGACGTTGTTGCACGTCTGCGGCGAATACTTCAAACCAAGAAAATTGGTCATACGGGAACGCTTGATCCGTTTGCAACCGGGGTATTGGTCATGCTCGTCGGAAAAGCAACGCGGCTTGCGCAATTTTTAGACAAAGACCAGAAATCCTATGAAGCGGATCTGCGCTTTGGTTTTGAAACGGATTCCGGAGATAGAACGGGGCTGAAGCGTGATACGCCGGACGCAATTCGCGATTCGCTGGAAGAAGCACGTATAACGCGTGACGAATTGCAGCGCGTGTTGCCGGAATTTGCAGGAGAGATCGCGCAGATACCACCAATGT
>JBGTEI010000662.1:0-3218 GCA_041747875.1 Pyrinomonadaceae bacterium
TAATCTTTATGTTCTACAAACGAATCACGCAGCTCGCCGATCGTAAGTATCCCGTCCGCGGATTGCGCTATCAGCCTCCGCCAGAATTCATCCTTCAAATTAAGCGAAAGAAACTTCCATATCATCGATCCTTTATTTGATGTTGCAGTAAAGTAATAACCGTCTAGCGGCGATACAATATTAAGCGGCGAATCCCGGTTTGCGATCGCTGCATAACTTGTTCGCTGTCTTAACCTTTCGATGTCTGCGATATCTTTGCCGAATTTCTTTTCAATAAATTGTGTGGCAATGAACCTTGACAACCCCTCACGGATAACGCCATATCCGTCTTCCTTTACTTCGATAATATTCCCGAGCCACATTTTTGCTGCGGCTTCACTTATCACCATCGCTGTCTGAGAATCGAGTTTCGGTCGCCTAAAAACACTGTCGTCCACTAATACTGTTCCAGAATCAGAAAAGCCCGCCCCGCGGTTTACCGCTACGATTCTCAAAGGATATTTTGTCGTGCTCCCGCGCAGTCCCGCTACAAATTCGTTTGCTTCGGAATAAAGCTCCGCAAGTTCCTTTGCTTTTGTTTTGCCCGCTTCATCAGTCCCTTTCGGCATAAATACTGTCACCCCGGCAATTTCGGAGGTTTCAAAATGACCGGTTAGAAAAAATGGCTGAGCATTCAACTTTTGTGAAAATGAATCATTTGTACTGACACCCGATGAAACTACGGCAGTTCCATTAGCACCGCTCACCCGCAGGTCAACCGGAGCAAAATCAGCGCCGCCCGAAAAAAACCAACTATTCGGGGTTGGGTACCAAAAAGACATCGGCAAAAATTGCGACTCTATAGAGGAAAGAGAATTGAGTCCCGAATTTGACGGAACTTTAAGCTTATATATAACCTTTACTGAAAATGCTGCATTTGGCGCCATTGACGGAAGGCTGACAACAACCCGTTGAAGTTTCCGGCTACCGCCGATACTTTCCTCGCTTGTGCTAAAATCCGCACTCGCACCATTTACCGCAACACTCGATACCGCAGCTTGATCACTGATCCGCAATGTGAGTCTTGAAAATGCCCCCGAACTTACATTTTTCAGATTTAACGTAGCCGTAACATCCAGATCGCGGTCCGAGTAATAATTCTGCGGCAGTGTTGCGGCAACGTCGTATTTAATTACTTCCCAGGTGATCGGAATCCGGTTTTGTGCATACGCCGAAACCGCCGTGAACATAACAATGCCGCTGAAAACTAAGAATGCGAGTTTTTTCATATCAATCATTTAATAAGTAGTATTTGAACGAAGGGTCATTATCGCTTTTGAAAAGGCTTTGACGTCTTCTCCGGATTTCAAGATGCCTTCATCGTCGAGTCCACGGTCAATCCTGATTTATCAATTCGTGAATCTGTTTTAGTTTTATAAGCAGTTTCTCAAATCGCCCCAGCGGAAGCTGATTTGGCCCGTCGCTCGGCGCTTTCGATGGATCATCGTGAACTTCCATAAATACTGCATCAACACCGCACGCAACACCCGCACGCGCGAAATCTTCTATGTATTTTCCCAGTCCGTCCGTCGCCTTACCCAAACCGCCGGGAAGCTGCAACGAATGCGTCACATCAAAAACAACTGGAACACCAAAACTTCGCATGATAGGAAAACTCTTTAGATCGACAACCAAATTATTGTATCCAAAACTAGCCCCGCGCTCTGTAAGAAGGACTTTCTCACATCCCGCACTTTGCAGTTTGTCGACAATATTTTTAGCATCCCACGGCGCCAGAAATTGTCCTTTCTTAACATTTACCGCTTTCCCGGATTCTGCCGCAGCCACGAGTAAATCGGTTTGACGGCAAAGAAACGCAGGAATCTGAAGGATATCGGCGACTTGCGCAGCTTTTTCGACCTGCCAGGGTTCGTGTATGTCCGTTATCACCGGAACGCCGATCTCATCTTTGACCTTCGCCAAAACTTCGAGCCCGAAATCCATTCCGCCTCCGCGAAAGCTTTCGATCGAACTCCGGTTTGCCTTATCAAAGGAAGATTTGTAGACCAGATCCAATCCGACTTTTTTACAAATGTCCCTGATTTCACGCGCCATGAGAAGAGCGTGTTTCTCGCTTTCTACAACACATGGTCCGGCAATGATCGTTAACCGTCCATCTCCAAATGTTACATTTCCAACATTGAATGAATTCATAAATGATTATCGATCTTATTTCACACCGAAGCTATACGATCCCCAAAAACTTTCCCAATCGGTATCGCCGCATTGATCCATACATCGCCGCATAAACACCAATCTAACAAGCCAAGTGCCCCTATTATTTAATTTTACTTCTACAATTCCGTTGTTGTCCGTTTTCATTTTCTGCTTTGAAAACTTTTCTCCATTACGATTATCTGCAAAAACAGTTTTGTCGACCAGTGATTCCCCCGTAAAGAGTATTTTAAATCTCAATTTACCGCCGACTTTTTTTTCATACGGGTTATCCATAAGGGATTATTTCCAAATCCGATCCTGTTTTTTTACTAAAAATAGTATCAGTCAATTCACCAACCTGAAGCAGGGTTTTAATATATCTCTGGTAACGCTCTTTTCCGTCTTTATTACATTCGCCTAATTTCTTTCGATGCTGAATTACATACTCCATTCCTTCTTCTTTAAGATAATCCTCAAACTCATTTGGACCGAGATTAATGTAAAACCAATTCCTGTCCGAAGATAATAGATAATTTCCTTCTTTCCCGGCGGAAAAAGCATAAAGCGGCATTGCGTTTTCAGGAATGCTTGAGGTGAGTTCCTTAACCAAATCCTTCCCAAAAAGGTTAAAACCAATTGTCTTCGAATGCTTAAACGGGATTTCGTCCTCTTTTTTCAATCCTTCACCGACGTAAAGCCGGACATCAACCACGTCTTTGGAATTGCTGAAGAATGTCTCCGGTTCAAGAAAATATTCGTGAACTACTCCGCTGCCTGCAAATATAACGAGGGCAATAAAAACAAAAAGTATTCTATTCATAGAATTTTAATCCAATTGTTTACCTTACTACAACGACGCTGAATTAGATCATCTTTTAGATAAACTTTGGCAAAATAACCCTGATAAATCAATCCCGACAAAATCTTTTAGAAAAAAGACCTGCCAACTTGACGCTGACAGGTCTCAATTGGAGCGTTTAGCCTGCTTTGAATAAACTCTCCGTAAATGAATTAGACAATTT
>JBGTEI010000663.1:0-3845 GCA_041747875.1 Pyrinomonadaceae bacterium
TCCTTCGACGGGCTGTCTGATACAAAAAGAGCTCGGAGCAATAAATGCGGCGGGCATGGATGTCTTTGCGGCTTGTTCGGGATTTCTGTACGGCCTTACAATGGTTGAATCGATGATCCGTACCGGTCAAATACGAAACGCGTTGGTCATCGGAGCGGAAGTTTTAACCAAATATGTTGATTATACGGATCGTTCGACCTGTGTCATTTTCGGCGACGGAGCCGGAGCCGCAGTTCTTGGTCCGGTCCCGGATGACAAAGGAATACTGTCAACAAAGATAATGTCGGACGGCCGATATGATGAGCAGCTCTATTCACCCGGTGGCGGAACAAAGTTGCCGACGAGCCACGAAACGATCGATAACCATGACCATTTTTTCAAAATGAAGGGCAACGAACTCTTCAAGGTCGCGGTTCGTTCAATGGCAAGCATTTCGCAAGAAATTCTTGATAAAGCCGGATATACTGTTGACGACCTAAAACTCGTAATACCGCATCAGGCAAACCAACGGATCACGGACGCGGTAGCGTCGCGGTTAAACGTTCCCGAAGAAAAGGTCTACTCAAACATTGCCGAACATGGTAATACGTCGTCGGCGTCGATCCCGATCGCACTTGATGAATGTTTGACCTCCGGAAAGATCGTAGAAGGCGACCTGGTGCTGATGACGGCGTTTGGCGGCGGAGTAACCTGGGGCGGAACACTTGTAAGATTTTAGTTATTTGAAATGGGCAAAGTTGCATACATATTTCCGGGACAGGGAAGTCAGGCGGTCGGAATGGGGAAAGATCTTTTTGATAATTTTCCATCTGCAAAAGCGACATTCGAACAGGCAGGCGATGCGCTTGGGTTTTCGCTTTCCGATATGTGCTTTAGCGGCAATGAAGAGGATTTGGCTTTGACCGCCAATACTCAACCGGCGATCCTGACGACTTCGAGTGCGGCTTTCAGTGCGATGCTTGATGAGGGATTTCCAAGGCCGGATTACGTCGCGGGACACAGTTTAGGAGAATATTCAGCACTTGTTGCGAGCGGTTCACTGAGTTTGCAGGACGCTGCCCAAACGGTAAGAAAGCGCGGAACTTATATGCAGGAAGCGGTTCCGGTTGGCGTAGGCGCTATGGCAGCGATCATCGGACTCGATCTGCAGTCGGTAGAAAAAGGATGCGATGAGGCTGCTGAGGGTCAGATATGCTCTCCTGCGAATATTAATTCACCGAAGCAGATCGTGATTGCGGGTGATGCGGAAGCGATAGATCGGGCATGCGAGATCTTAAAGGAAAGTGGTGCAAAACGAGCAATTAAATTAAACGTTTCGGCACCATTTCATTGCGCCTTGATGGATCCGGCGCAGGAAAGATTATCGGTCGATCTGGGCGAAATCGACTTTGCCGATCTGGAATTGCCTATAGTTGAAAATGTTTCAGCGGTTGAGAATGTTAGAGGCGATCGGGTCGGTGAAGCGCTTAGATTGCAGGTTTCGTCCCCGGTTAAGTGGCTTCAGTCGGTCGAATATTTGATCGGAAAAGGCGTTGATACGTTTGTCGAGGTCGGAGCAGGAAAGATTTTAAGCGGCTTGGTTAGGCAGATCGATCGTGACGTTCGTTGTTTGAACGTTGAAGATTCGGAGAGTTTAAGAAATACTATAAATTCATTATAAGAAACTAGGAGAAAATATGTCAGAAGTTCAAGAAAAAATTAAACAGATCATTGTTGACGAACTAGGTGTAGATGAAGCGGAAGTTACTGAAAACGCTCGTTTTATCGAAGATTTAGGTGCGGATTCTTTGGATCTCGTAGAACTCGTTATGCGTTTTGAAGAGGAATTTGATATTGAGATTCCTGATGAAGATGCAGAAAAGATCCAGGGCGTAAAAGATGCTTACGCGTATGTTGAACAGCAAAAAGGTTAGTTTTCAGTCTGAATTTGACGGATAGGGAATTTTTGTAAAAAATATTCGTTATCCGTCTTTAAATTTTTCGATCAAAAAAAATATGAAACGTCGTGTAGTAGTTACGGGTCTCGGTTTAGTGACAGCCTGCGGGAATGATGTCGAATCCACTTGGGCGTCGTTGATGAAAGGCGAGAGCGGCGCAGATTACATAAAAAAATTTGATACGACAGATTTCAACGTAACGTTTGCGTGTGAAGTTAAGGGCTTTGACGAACTTGATTACTTAGAAAGAAAGGAAGCAAGACGAATGGGGGCATTTACCCATTTCGCAATAGCGGCTTCGGATGAAGCTGTTAAAGACAGCGGACTCGTTATTGATGATTCGAATGCGGAGATGGTCGGAACCTATATAAGCTCAGGGATCGGAGATTTTTGGGCGATCGAAAGGGAACACGACAAACTTTTAAAATCAGGCCCCGGCAGGGTCTCACCTTTCTTTATTGTCTCGGCGATCGTCAATCTAGCTTCTGGAAACGTTTCGATCCGGCACGGCGCAAAAGGACCGAATTCGGCGACGGCGACGGCATGTTCGGCAGGAGCACATGCGATCGGGGATAGTTTTAGGATAATTGAGCGCGGTGATGCGGACGTAATGATCTGCGGCGGTGCGGAAAGTGCGATCACGCCGATGTCGGTTGCGGGTTTTACATCAATGCGGGCACTGTCGACACGGAATGATGATCCAAAGAGTGCATCGCGGCCTTTTGACGCAGAACGTGATGGTTTTGTGATCGGTGAAGGCGCCGGACTTGTGATCCTTGAAGAACTTGAGCATGCAAAGGCTCGCGGCGCAAGGATCTATGCAGAGATCGTTGGGTACGGGATGAGCAGTGATGCATTTCACGTAACTATGCCTGACGAAACCGGTTCAGGCGCGATCCGCGTAATGCAGAAGGCGATTAAAGACGCCGGTATCACTCCCGATGAGATCGGATATATAAATGCCCACGGTACATCTACACCGTACAATGATAAATTTGAGACTTTGGCTATCAAGAAAGTATTTGGTGACAGAGCGGCGTCAATTCCTGTCAGCTCGACAAAATCGATGACCGGGCACGCACTCGGCGCTGCCGGCGGGATCGAAGCAGTATTTAGCGTTAAGGCACTGACAGAAAATGTTTTACCGCCGACGATCAATTATAAGACACCTGATCCGGATTGCGATCTGGATTATATTCCGAATAAAGCCCGGGAAGCCAAGGTAGATTTTGTACTGTCGAATAGTTTTGGTTTTGGCGGGACGAATGCATGTTTGATCTTTAAGCGATACGAAGAGTAATTTCGGGAGAGCGTTTTGGGTGCGATTTCGCATTTGAAACGCTTTTTTTTGCCTATCAAATGAATACCCATTCATTTGACCGCTAGATATTATCTCCTTGACGTTTTACAATGTGATTAGAAAAATAATTTGAGAAAATTTCAAAATAAATATTACCTATGAAAATTATAGTTTTAATGAAGCAGGTCGCGAATAAGGACGCCGTATTAAGGATTCGAGGTGACGAAAAATGGATCGATGAATCCGACATTTCGCAGCAAACCAATGAGTCTGACGGGTATGCGCTGGAAGAAGCGCTTCGCTTGAAAGAATCAAAGGGTGAAGGCGAAGTGATCATCTGTACGCTTGGTAAAGCAGGTGCAAAAGCGGTTATCAAAGACGGTTTGGCGCGCGGTGCGGATCGTGGAATTCATATTATAGTTGAAGATGAAAATGCTTTATCTCCGTTTCAGATCGCGAAAACGATGGCAGATGCGATCCGCGAAGAAAATGCAGATCTCGTTTTTGGCGGACTTCAGTCGGATGATGCGAGTTATGGACAAACGGGCGTTATTCTGGCTGAACTACTTGGAATTCCGCACGCAACGATCGTTATTGAACTCGATCGC
>JBGTEI010000664.1:0-5692 GCA_041747875.1 Pyrinomonadaceae bacterium
CTTTCGGAGAAGGATATCCCTTTCCTTTCTTCGTCAATGCGTGAACAATCACCGGACCATCGTCGACTTTTTTCGCTTCTTCAAGCGCTTTGACAAGCGCTGATACGTTGTGACCATCAACATAACCGATATATTTGAATCCGAGTTCATTGACCAAAGCCCCCGGCAATACCGCCGCCGCGATCGCGTCTTTGAATGATTTCGCCACCTTTCGCAGGCTATGTCCGACGCCCGGCACGCTTTCTAACGTGTCACCGATCTCTTCTTTTATATGTTGGTAACTCTGAGCTTCCTTGATCCGATTTAAATATCCGGTTAAAGCTCCGACTGCCGGCGCGATCGACATGTCATTGTCATTTAAGATCACGATGAGCCGTGATTTCAAATGTCCTGCCTGATTTATCGCTTCCATCGCCATTCCGCCGGCTAAGGAAGAATCGCCGATCAGCGCACAAACGTGAAAATCCTCGTCTTGTTTGTCACGTGCGACCGCCATCCCAAGCGCGGCCGAAAGCGATGTCGAGGCATGTCCGGCTCCAAACGTATCGTATTCCGATTCATCACGTCTTAAAAACGGACTCAATCCGCCGTCTTTCTTGATCGTGCTCATTTGATCACGGCGACCGGTCAATATCTTATGCGCATATGCCTGGTGACCGACATCCCAAACTAATTTGTCACTTGGCGTATCAAATGCATAGTGCATCGCCACCGCAAGTTCTACCGCACCGAGCGAGGCTCCGGTATGTCCTCCGATCCGTGAGCACGTTTCGAGGATAAACTGCCGGACTTCGTCCGCGACCTCCTGAAGGTCATCGATCTTAAGCTGCCGCAGATCTCTTGGTGAATCTATTTCCGATAAAAATCTCATCTATTATGTTTTCCGTGTACTACTTTATATCCAAACTTCGCATTTTATATCGCCGTTTGCTAAATGTTAAATGTTTATTTCGATTTTTCTTGCAAACTTTTTAGACTAAAGCAATATTAGCAGCGTCTTAATCACCAGTTTAGTAAGCAATTATTTTATATATGAGAGGTAAATCAAGAATGTCATTTGGACGTAAACTAACTTCAGTATTAACTTTAGCTTTAGGGCTCGCATTATTCGGCAGTATTGCCATGGCGCAGGATTCTCCGCCGCCCGATAGACCGAACCGACCGGATCGCCCCGGCTCAATGAATAGAGGCGGAGAAATGGGTGGACGCGGTGATCAAAGAATGCGCGGAAAACAAGGCAAACGCGGAAGGCAGGGCAAAAGAGGGCAGCGCGGCGGACGAGGCGGAATGGGAATGGCGTTTCGCGATCTCAATTTGAGCGATAGCCAGAAGCTGCAAGTTCAAAAGCTAATGGAAACCCAGCGTGAAAGCGGAAAAGCTAAGGGCGAAGATATGCGCAAACTCATGATGGCTCAAAGAAGCGGTTTGTTAACTGAAGCCCAAAAAGCTCAACTCGAGGCGCACAAAACTCAAAGAAAGGCCGACGCGGAAAAATTTCAGCAATCGTTTTTAGGCATCCTTAACGCCGAACAGAAACAAAAGGTCGAAGCGCGAAAAGCGGAACGCCAAAAGCGTATGGACGAAATGAAGACCCGTATGGAAGGCCGCAAGAAACGGATGGAAGAACGCCGTACGGAAAAGAAGGAAAAAAGCACTTCTCAAGAAGACAACTAGTACGTTTTAGTTTGTTTTCTCCTTAAAGCAAAAGAGGCGCGAATGAAAATTTCGCGTCTTTTTTGTCGTTTAAATAAATAGCAAAGGTCGATATTAGATTGGAAGAGCTAGTAGGAAACTCAATCATATGCAGAAACCAGGATGCAGTATTAAGGATGCCCGAAACGCAACTCGCCCCGAATGCAGAAACCCGCACGCAGTAGGGTCCTCGACAAGATGCTTACAATACTGAAACCCGGACGCAGTATCGGTAGATCGCTACTGATTGGGAGCACACTTGCTTCGTGCGTGTTTCTGCAAAAGCGGTTGAATTATAAAAGATTTTCAATCTCACGCAAAAAATTCGGGAGATATTCTTTAATTTGATCCCTTACTCCTCTAAAGGCTTGTAATCTCGTTTCTTCGTTTCCCTCTACGTTCGCCGGATCTTCAAATGCATGATGGATCAATTTTGTCCTGGCCGGAAAGTATGGGCAATTTTCTTTTGCGTTATCGCATACGGTCAAAACGAAATCAATTTCGAGGTCTCCAAATTCGGCGATTGATTTTGAGCGATTATTCGAAATGTCAATATCCATTTCGGACAATACTTTGATCGCTTCAGGTCGCACAATCCCGGGTTTTATACCTGCACTATATACGTCGTATCTGCCTGTACAAATATGTTTTAATAAACCCTCGGCCATCTGGCTTCTTGCCGAATTTCCGGTGCAAAGCACCAATATAGATCTTTTATCTTCAGACATCTGATTCTGCCTCATCCTTTAACAGCCAGTTAAAAACAAAGAGCGCCAAAAACGCCCCGATAATTTGCGCTAGTATAAACAACGGAACATTTGCGGGTGCGATCCCGGCAAAAGTATTTGAGGCCGCGCGCGCCAGCGTGACAGCCGGATTCGCAAAGGAGGTCGAACTCGTAAACCAATAAGCCGCCGTAATGTATGCTGCGACCATGACGGCGATCTTTTCACGGCGATACTTTGCACCCATATGGATCACACCGATCAATCCGAAAGTTGCGATCAATTCGCCCAAAAACTGTGCTGAACCCGCGCGACTCTTGAGTGAGGATGTGTAAACAGGCAGCTCAAACATCAGATTTGCCAATCCCGTGCCGACAAATGCGCCGCCGATCTGTACCAGAATATAGGCCGAACCTTCCCGCCAATTTATCGCGCCCCGCGCAATTTCTGTCATCGTTACAACGGGATTAAAGTGCGCACCCGACACATCGATAAACCCCCAGATCAAAAAAAGAAGCGCTGCGCCGGTAGCGATCGTATTCGCCAGAAGGGCGATCGCCATATTTCCTTCTGCAAGCCTTTCCCCCATTATCCCGGATCCAACCACGGCGGTAAGTAATCCCGCTGTTCCAATAAATTCCGCTGCAAGTTTTCGCGATATTTTCATATTTTATCTTGAGCGCGGGCTCAAAGCTGATCGCCGGCATCTTCACAAAACGGCGCATCTCTCAATCTACACGCACAAATTATTTTCGAACACCTGAATTCGGAAGATAGCATAACATATTCGTTATACCGTATACATATCGACATTGAAGTTTTTTCTGCTGGAGGAAGTGGGTGCCGGGCGGCAATAATTTAAGTGCTTTGCCTACCCTTGAGTTTCCAGCTCAGAAAAAGAGAGATCGTAAATTTGATGATCCTGCCAGGTTTTATAATCGAAGTGCCACCATTCTTTTGGATTGACCGTAAAACCTTCGGCTTCCATGTTGCGGCGCAGGTAATCACGGTTAGCAGTTTCCTTTGGTGTTCCGCCCGAATAATCAGGTGACGCTTTTTCGTTAAACTCATCAAAGTCGGAAGGCATTTCCACCAGGCTGCCGGACGTAAGGTCAAACATGCTCAGATCTACTGCGCATCCGCGATTGTGTTTCGAGCCATATTCGGGATCTGCGACAAATTTTCGCTGGTGTTCTTCCACCACTTCCCAGAATAATTTTGTAACCGACCACGGGCGATAACCGTCAAAAATTATCAATCCAAAACCATCCGGTGTAATTTTTTGGTGAACATTGACAAGTGCTTCGGCAGCATCTTTTTGAAGAAAGGCACGTGCCTCGTCATAGACGGGCCGCCCGACAAAGTTATCCTTTCGGGCGTATCGAATATCAAGTTTTATTGAGTTATCTAGTTTTATTAGTTCGAGCAAAAGGATTCACCCTATTTATTTGATGGTATTAGATATCTTAAGAAACATCGCCTAAATTATAGTCGAATCCTCCCGTCGTCAATGGAAAACGCGGCTTGCAATGAAAATTCTCAAATAGTATTTTTAAAGAAATGGAACACACGGAAAATGAAAAAAAGAGATCCGCCATCACACGTTTGGTAAAACGATTCGGAGTGGCGGGATTTCTGTTCTTTTTAATAAAGGGACTTCTCTGGTTAACCGTTCCATCTGCACTTATTTGGCTTGGCTACAGCCTGTGATCAACGTCCCGGCTCTTCTTCGACCGGAGTAATCTGAGAATCAGGTTTGACGTCCTCGTCCGGAACCGTTTCATCATCATCAAGAATAATAACTTCCGAACCGTACTTCTTATAATCCTGAAACGCGATCAGATTTCTCGATTCAAAAATATCTTTCCTTTGCCTAAAGGTAAGCCTGACGTCAGATAGCGACGGAAGAAGATACTCTTCATCGTTGATCTTGACCCAGTCATAATTGATGATCCTCTTCGCAGATTGAATCGGAAAATCACCGGGGATCTCAGTCGCATTGCTTTCAATTCGCAATACACGCGATTTATCCCGGTCGATCCAGATCCTGCCGTTCATTCCTGTGATCGTAGATTCGGTAATAATCTGCTGAGCCGTAATTCTTTGCTGGGCTTTATCTTTTGTGATCGAAAAATCATAGACGATCGCCCGCTGATCCTTAATTTGATCGGTGTCTACAACCTCAAACTTTGTTTCATTCTCACGTTTGAATATTGTTGCCAGTACCGAGACAAATTCCCCGGTCGAACTTGTTCCCTGAACCTCTGAATAATCACGCTTTGCTTTTGGTGCGTCCTGTCTGACACCGTTTATCGAAAGCACGCGGTATTCTTCCTCACCTTTTGCAAGATAACTTACCGCAACGATCAATCGATCAAGACTACGGAAATTATTCGTTCCGGCATAAGCCGCCGAACGCTGAATTCTCTGCTTTACCACAAAATCCGGCATTTCTTCTACCGCAGCAAGAGTGTTTTGTCGTGTTCGGTCAAGTAATTCCAAAGCTTCTTTTGCGCTGGGAGGCTTTGCCGCGGTCGGATTCTCTCTCCGGCGATTTGCTTCTTCAAGCGTTCGCCGCAGTTCGGCATCGTTTTTGCTCTTTGATATCGTCAAACTCCTCAAGCCGCCTGTCAAAGTAAAGTCAATTCCGCGTTTTCGAAGCGCCTGAATGACATCTTCCTTACTCGCCGGGTTCGCGTCGAGGCCGTACAGCATTTTTACATATTCGGCTTGCGTGACTGGTTTCTGGTGGGCCGCTTGCCCGAAGGCAGAGACCGATCCAACTATCACAAAAATTATCGTTAAAAGCTTTTTCATTACGGTTTAAAGATGCCACGATAAATCAAATCGTTCGCTTTGTAAAATGTTTGTTTCAGTATCAGGGTGTCAGAATCTAAATGGTCGCGATTGTCTTTGCATCCGTGAAATTGACTTCAACGTTCATTCTTGGCATAAATAGAAACAGCAATTATGAATAGACGCCAAATACTTATTATTAACATCAGGGACTTTGCTCCGTAAACGAGCGAGCCAAAGGTGAAACTTTGCGAAAGTCCCAAGCCCGACAAATGGCTTGGGACTTTTTCATTTGTAAATTGAGCATTTCGGATTAAACATTTATCATTATCAATTCGATAAAAGGTCGCGTTGGACCATTAAATTTATTATGAGCGAACCAGTAAACTTAAAGAAAACTAACAATTTGCCGACGACAGATTTTGCACAGAAGGCAAATTTAGCGCAGTCAGAACCGGCACGTTTGAGAAAGTGGCAGG
>JBGTEI010000665.1:0-13058 GCA_041747875.1 Pyrinomonadaceae bacterium
GTATAAACTGTATCAAAGAAATTTGGCGAGACGACCTGCCCGCCCGGCGTCGTTGCGGCTCGTAAAAATCCGGGAATAACGGGTGCGATTGCCAAGACGAGCGCAACGATTGCCCGCCAGTTAAAACCATTTGAATATGAATATGCTCCATCGGTTTTGAACAATTCCGCGAGCTCTAATTTCTTCCCGCGAAGCAAAAAATAATCGCAGATCATGATCCCGCCGATCGCTCCCATCAAACCGGAATAGCCGATAAGCCATGTAAAAATATACGCTCCCATCGAAGACATCAGCTGCCACGGCATCATCAGGATGCCGATCACTGCTGTGATCAGGCCGCCCATGACGTAAGAAATTCGCTTTGGGTTGAGGTTCGAAAAATCATTTGATGGTGAGACGACATTTGCCGCCATATTTGTCGATAGTTGAGCGACAAATATGACGATCATTGCAAACAGGATCACAAACGCGCTGTCAAATTTCTTGATCAATTCCACCGGATCGGCGATCGCTTCGCCGTAGATGATAACTGTCGCAGATGTCACCGCAACGCCAATAAAGGCAAACGCCGTCATAGTCAGCGGCAGTCCGAGTGCTTGCCCGAGCATCTGTGACTTTTGCGATTTCGCATAACGCGTAAAATCGGGAATGTTCAAAGAAAGTGTCGCCCAATATCCGACCGATGCCGTCAAAGCCGCGGGGAAGACCGTCCAAAAACTATTTGATTCCTTCTGAAGCACGGCCGAATTTGATAGTACATTTCCCAAACCGCCCGCAGCGTTCGATGCCCAGATAAGCAGCGCGATCCCGCCTAAAAGCAATAGCGGAGCAGCCCACGACTCGAGGATCTTGATGCCTTCGATCCCCTTGAGAATAATGACAACCTGAATCCCCCAAAAAAGGAAGAAGGCGATCCATGTGTGCATTCCGATCCCGCCGATCCTCATGCCGAAAGTTTCCGTCCAGCCGCCCCAGATCGCGCCAAATAGTGCGTCAATTGCGCTTCCGCCGATCCACGTTTGAATACCAAACCACCCGCAAGCGACGATCGCGCGAAGTATAGCCGGGATATTTGCACCCTTTGTTCCAAAACTTGCGCGGCATAAAACGGGAAACGAAACACCATACTTTGTGCCTGCATGGGCATTTAAAACCATCGGGATCAGTACGATCGTATTCCCGAGCATGATGGTCAGCATCGCCTGCCACCAATTCATACCCGCCGCGATAAAACCGCCGGCCAATGTATAGGTCGTGATGACAACGCTCATTCCGATCCACAGAGCCGCAATATTCCAGGTCGACCAGGTGCGTTCTTCTATAGAGGTCGGCGCGAGATCTTTATTGAAAAGCGGACTTCCCGAAATATCTTCGTTGAGTTCGACAAAATCTGTGGTTTCTTTTTCCATATTCAGTTCAATACGTTTCGATAATATTTGCCGGAGTATCAGAAAATACTGAATTTTATAACAGAATGAGGAATATGCGTAAGTTTTTGTGATCTGACGGGCTACTCAGGCAATCCGATCTTTTTGATCAACGTTTTGTATCTCGGATCATCGATCAAAATATCGTACACTCCGGACATTTTTATTGTTATTAGCTCCGGGTCGCGCTCTTCGTATGCCATATTTAAGAATTCAATTGCCTTATCTTTGTTTCCGGTCGCGGCGTACGCATATGCAATGCTTTCGCTGTTGATAAACGCGCCTCCGCCTTCATCCAGGTGTTTCTCCCGTTCGGCCAATAAGCCGCCCAGGTATACAAGCCAGAAGCCTTTCCAACCGTCAGTTTTGTATGCAGTTGTAAGTTTATTGATCTCGTCCGCGCCGGTTCCGTCCAATTTGAGCGCGGCAATATATTGCTCGATCGCTTTGTCCTGCATTCCTTTCGCAGCGTAGCTATCACCGATATTAAATTTTACAAGCGCATTATCAGGGTACAGCTCTTCCGTTTTTGTTAATTGGAGGATCGCTTCATTGTGTCTTTCTGCAAAACCGAGGATGTTGCCTTTCATTCGATTGATGACCAACGAGAATGGATCGAGTTCGAGTGCAATTGATATTTCCTTTAGTGCCTCATCCATCTTTCCCTGAAACGCCAAGTGCTCGGAATACCACTGGTGGGCGGTCGAATTATTCGGACTTAGCGCGATCGCCGTTTTGTATTCCCGCTCGGCGGCTTTCCAGTTGAAATCATATGTGTTGAGGAGATACGCGAGCGATGTATGAGCTTCCGAAAGATTCGGATCCAATTCGAGCGCTTTTAATGCGGCGTTCTTTGCCAGGGGAATGTATTTTTTAGGACTTAATTTTCCATAGAGCGGCATCAAGGCATATACCTTAGACAGTTCGCTATACGCACTCGCATAGTTTGGATCCTTTTCTATCGCTTGATTGAAATAGCCGATAGAAGTTTCAAAATCCTTGATGTTTCGCTTGTTCCAAAAAAACCGCCCTTTCATATAAAGGCGCTCCGCTTCGGCATTTGTGGTTTGAGTTTTTGTGATCGCCGCTCGCTCGGAAGTGGTTATTTTGAGGCGCAATTGATCAGAAACATTTCGAGCGATCTCACCTTGCAAGGTAGGTATATTGTTAGTGTTTCGCTCGTAGATTTTAGACCAAATAACATCCTGCGAAGAAGTTTCGACAAGCTCCAGTTCTAATTTAAAGTTCTCGCCGTTTTGCAACATTCTTCCCAGCAAAACAGCGTCAACGCCCAGTTCTTTACCAATACTTTTTGCCGATCTATTCTTACCCTTGTATGTAAAAACACTGCCTCTCGCCTTAACCGAGATCTCCGGAAGCGTAGCAAGACTCCTGATCAGATTTTCCGTTAATCCGTCCGAAAGGTATTCAAGATCCTTGTTTCCGCCTATATTTACAAATGGTAGAACGGCGATCGATCTGATCGCCCATTTCTTCGGCGTAAAAAACCGCATACTGAAAAACGTCCCCGCTGCCAGCACGATCACCAAAAATACCGCTAAATACACGCCTTTCGTTATGGTAAGTGAAAAGAAATTGTTTGGCCGAGAGCTGATGGATCTCAACGTATTAACGGAGGCAACCTCAGCCGTTTGCATTTCCGATTTGTCGTCTGCCGTTAAACTCTGTGTGCCCGATCCGGTTTTGTTTATATTGCGAGTTTTATACGTCAGATCGGATGAGATCTGGCGGGCCATTTTAATGGCCCTTTTCATCTCGATCGCGCGTCCATTTTCAAACGCCTTGCGAAATGCCGTTTCGCCGATCGCTTCTTTTATCTGAGCTATATAATCATCCTTAAACTTTTTATCAACCGGAGCCAGTTCACAACCGGTGCTTTCATAAACGGTCTGCGCGGCACCAAATAGACGGGCGGCATCTTCCGTCTTCCCGACCGCCGCTGCCAGCGTATCCAAGGCATTTCCGGCACCGATCGTATCTCCCAATTCCTCGCTGATCTTGAGTGCTTCAAGCGCGTAAGATCGCGCCGCCGGATGATCACCCGTAAGACACGAAACGGATGCAATATTTAGAGAAGCAACGGTAATAAAAGATCCAAGTGATTCTAGTCTGCTGATCGAGAGAGATTCCTCATAAAATTCGCGCGCCGCATGAAAATCATTCTGCTGCCGCGCGATCTCCCCCAAATTATTTAGCATAAATGCGATATGAGTGCGGTCATCTATCTCTCTGGCGATCGCTAAACTCTTTTCAACCAATTCCTTTGCCTTATCGAGATCTCCCTGCAGCAATTTTACGATCCCCAGATCGCCAAGCGCGATCGAGATCAATTGTTCGTCGCCGGTTTCCCTGCTCAACCGAAGACCTTCGTCAATAAACGATTCAGCCGCGGCCAGGTCGCCCTGCATACGGCTCAAATAGCCAATACCGGAATATGCCGTAGCGCGCAGATTTGCGTCCAAAGCCGCGTCGTCTATTGCTAAAACATTCTTGATCCATTTGCTTCCCTCCGCCAAATAACCGCGGCGCGCCCAAAATTTGTGGACTGCCGCCACAATTCGAAGAGCTTTTTCGGGTTCATTTCCCAAGCTCCATTCGAGCGCAACCCGCAGATTATCGTGTTCTTGTTCAAGCCTATCGAGCCATTCGGCAGCATTTTGTCCTTTTAATTCGGGGCCCGCTTTTTCAGCCAATTCTAAATAAAATTCTGCATGCCGTCTTTTCAGTTTCTCCGCTTCACCGCTATCCGCCAATTTCTCAAAGGCAAATTCTCGTACGACGACAAGCATCCGAAACTGCGGTTCGCCGTCTGCCTGTTCACGCTGAATAAGCAGACTCTTATCAACAAGTGACGACATCAGATCGAGGATCAAAGGCGAGTCGGAATTATCGGACGAAATAGAGGTCGCCGCGTCCTTCGCTTCGTATTTCGATTCGGCGCTTCCGACAAATTCTGCACCTTCGAGATTGAAACCATCGCGAAACACAGATAAGCGCCTAAACAGTTTCTTTTCATCATCTTCGAGAAGATCGTAACTCCAGGCGATGGCACCTCGAATCGTCTGTTGGCGCTCCGGCAGATCTTTTGCGCCCCCAGTCAGAAGATCAAGAGAATTTCCCAACCGATTTAATATTGCAGTAGGGGCAAAAAGCTTGACGCGCGCCGCAGCAAGTTCGATCGCGAGCGGCAGGCCGTCTAACCGTCGACAGATCTCAGCGATCGAATTTGCATTTTTTTCCGTTAAGGAGAAGTTATGTTTTGCCGCTTTTGCCGTTTTGACGAAAAGCTCGACGGCCGGGAATTTTCCGAGTTCAACCACAGTAAAGTGATCTTCGGTCGGGATCCCGAGCGGGCGCAGCGTAAATTCACGCTCAAGTGACAAGTTTAAGCGAAGGCGGCTTGTCACCAATATCTTTATATTTCCAAGTTCCTGAAGAAGTTCGACGATCATTGGCGAGCCTTCAACGATCTGTTCAAAATTGTCTAAAAGGAAAAGCATCTTCTTTCCTTCGATATGCGAGATCAGACATTCGATGAGAGATCTGCCGCCTTCCTGAACAACGCCAAGCGTTTGGGCAATGACCGGCAAAAGGAGTTGGGGATCATCGATCGATGCCAGGCGAATGCAAAATACACCATCTAAAAATTCAGGCAAGAGCCGGTGCATGATCTTTTCGGCAAGGTGAGTTTTACCCGTTCCGCCAATTCCCGTAATCGTCACCAACCGCACATCTCGATCTGACAGCAGTGTCAAGATCTCAGCGATCTCGGATTCACGACCAAAGATCGGCATAAATTCGCCCGAAAGGTTATTCGGCGGCAACAAGTGCGGCGGAGTGTTGGTCGAGGGCGCATGCCCATCAACGATGTTTTCTTGTTCAGAATACGCTGCGCGAGATTCTAAATTAAAGGTCGGCGTTCCGCTTTCGTCGTGGTCGCTCGAAACGGTTAAAGTCGATCTACTTCCGTATATTTCAGCTCCCGTTTTCGGGGATACCCGAATCCCGGATATCGGATCGGTCAAAGGAGTTTTGACGGCAGATGTCGATATGCCTTCCATTCGACTCTTAAATTCCCATTCCCGTTTTGCGACCTTAAGATCGCTAAGCAGCTCGCGGGACGTTTGATAACGTTTATTAAGGTCTTTACGCAGAGCTTTGTCGACGATCTTGACGATCTCGATCGGCAGATCAGGTAGTAATTTATTTATCGGCAGCGGCTGTAAATGAATAATGGCGCCGATCATATCCATCGCCGTGTTGCCTTTAAACGGTAATTTGCCTGAGAGCATTTCATAAAAAACAATGCCAAAGCTAAAAATATCGGTTTGATGGTCGATGTTTTTGCAGCCCGCTTGCTCGGGCGACATATAATTTGGCGTTCCGACGATCACACCGGGCAAGGTCCCGGAAGTTGGAATGATCGGGAGATGGAGTGACGGGGAGCTCAAGGAATTAACTTCTTCGACCGGTCTCCGCGTCTCCGCGTCTCTATATCGCCGCTCCACTAACTTGGCGATACCAAAATCCAGTATCTTAACGAAACCATCAGTGCGGATCATCACGTTGTCAGGTTTGATATCGCGGTGAACAATGCCGCTTGAATGCGCTACATCAAGAGCTGATACAACTTGAATCGCAATTTCGAGTGCCGAACTATAATTAAACGGACTATCCTTCGCATATTCATTAAGTGTCTTGCCGTTAATAAATTCGGTTGCAATGAAGTGTGTTTCTTCACTCTCAGCGATCTCGTAGATCGTAATGATATTTGGATGATTGAGTGCCGAAGCTGATTTCGCTTCACGAACAAAGCGACTCATTCGATCCGAATCTTCGGCAAATTCGCTTGGCAAAAACTTTAACGCTACCTTTCGATCGAGTTTCGTGTCTTCGGCGAGATATACCGCCCCCATACCGCCTTTCCCAAGGAGTGAGAGAATTTCATATTGATTGATCTTTTTTCCAATTAAATTGGAATCTTCACGATCGGCAAACATCTCGGCGGCTAAAGATTCCGGAGGAGTTTCCAGAAAACTTTTTGCAGATGGGCTATAACGGAGCAACGACTCGATCTCGCGGCGCAGCTCGAGGTCATCACCACAACGCTTTTCTAAGAATGATTCGCGTTTATCGGGCTCGATCTCTGTGATCGCGTGATAGATCTCTTCAATCTTTTTTAGCTTTTTGGTGCTCATTTGGGGTGGTCGATACGCAGCAAAACGTATTTATATTCATATATTTGAATGACGTGATCATAAATTATTTTTGTCTTCTTACAATAATTTTCTTGCTGATGACACTTTCTCATATCCTCTGTCGTTTAGTCAGTTGAATAGATAAACTTTGTTCGAATTTTTTAAAGGAAAATTATTTAGGGAATACTTTTTGACCAACATACCTGTCGGCCGCAGCTTGAATATCGTCGTCCAAAATGTAAGCGATGAGGTTTTGATCTACGATCTGAACTCAAATAAAGCCGTTTGTTTAAACCAAGCGGCCGCCTTAGTTTTTAAGCTCTGCAACGGAAAATATACCATTGCAGACATTCAGATTTCGATGAGCAAGGAATTAGAAAATGACGTCAGCCGCTAACTTGTTCTCCTCGCCCTAGACGGACTAAAAAACAAAAATCTGATCGAAAATGACAAAGAATTAACATTTCATTTCGCCGGAATCGGCCGGCGCGAAGTGATACGAAAAATAGGGTTTGGTTCACTTGTCGCACTGCCAATTATTGCTTCGCTTACCGCGCCAACATCACTCCAGGCACAATCTGTGAGTTGCTTCCGCATGGCTTCCGGAGATTGCATTTCGATGACGACCTGCCCGAGCACGGTTAACTGCAATTTGATGACTTTTCAGTGCGCCCCTTAGATCTGTTTCAAGTGGACGTTTTGCGATTCAAAACCAGGCGGGCGATGATAGAGGATTAAGTTTGATCGGCTAATTCCCGCAAAAGCCAGGTTTTCGCAAAACTCCAGTCTCGATTTACGGTCTCGGGTGAAATTTCAAGTACTCGCGCAATTTCATCTACCTTAAGTCCGCCGAAGAATTTCATTTCTACGACGCGGACTTTTCTTTCATCCAAAAGCTCAAGCTGCTTTAACGCACCGTCGAGTGCGATGATCTCCCGCGAAGTTTCTTTTGCGCCAAATGAATTTTCGGCTAATGTAATTCGTTCCTGCCATCCGCCCCGCTTTTTTCGATGTTTACGCTTCGCATAATCGACCAGTATATGGCGCATCGCTTTTGCCGCTACACCAAAAAAATGCGATCGATTCTCCCATTCCTGGTTCCCGCTCTGAGCGATCTTCAAATAAGCTTCGTGTATAAGTTCGGTGGTTTGAAGTGTATGTCCCGACGGCTGTTTATTCATATAGCGTCGGGCCATATTCCTCAGTTCGTCATAGACGAGCGGCATCAACTGCTGAAGCGCATATTCATCTCCTTTACTCCAATCGATAAGGAGATTTGTGATCAGCTTTGAGTTTTCATTTGCCATATATCAGCGAGAAATTTTTCCATATGAATAATAGAACAGAACAGCTGAATAAAAAACCGCCGTTAGTGACAGTTTTTCTTTCAGAATGTCGTTTTCGTAATTAGAAATGCATTTTTATGAGCTTACGGCAGAATTTTTATTGGGGCCGATGTAAAAACAAAAGTGAAGATAACCCGGTCATTTCGAACCTAACGCCGGATGACGAATATTTTCAGTATTCGGGTGAAGACGACGGTCAGGCAAATTGGACAGGAATTTTACCGGATAACGGAGATCATGAGATCACGGTCAGCGGACCCCGTGCCAACGCCATTTACAGAATTTCTATAAGCGTCCAAAAGAATCTTGAAACAAAGGGAAACTAAAAACATGAATATACAAAAAAACAAAAACCTATTTTCTTTTCTTATCGCATTGACGGCGCTAATGATCGTTGTCATCGGATGCGATATGGGTCCTTCACGTATCGACAGCCTCAAAACCTCGAAAGACAAGGATGGTAAAGAATCATCGACAACTTTCAAAAATGACGAACCGATAACTGCGATCGCAAAACTTACGAGTTTTTCCGGTAAAGCTAAAGTCAAGGGCTATATGACCGCAGAAGAAGACATGGACGGACTGAAAAAAGGTCAAACCATCGAAGGCACCGAAAAAACGATCGAGATCAATGATGACGAAGTTGCTCAATTCACATTTAGTCTTGGCGAAAATTTTCCGGCTGGAAAGTATAAGATCACCGCTGAGTTACTTGCCGAAGAAGGTAAAGTACAAAACAGCCAATCCGTCGAAATTACAATACAAAAAAGTGCGGGTTCAGAGCAGAAATCAAACTATGGTCCGCCGGGATCCGGTGATCCTGACTAGTAAAACAGATTCTCAAACCTTTTAATTTCTAAGCTATTGGTTCAAAAGTGCGTTCTCTTAATTGAGCCACTTTTGAACCATTTTTTTCTTGTCTTTCGATTAGAAAAAACATATTTTCGAAGCTGCCGATGACGCTTTTCTTGCCTGGATGTCGTTTAGATAAATAGACGACAAAATATATGACCGCCTTCGCGAATAATGGGTTCAACGAAGGAACTATCGGCTCTGACCCCAGAATTTCCTCACAGAGGAGAAAAATTCATGAGACACATATTTTTAATATTAATTTTGACGTTAACAATTTCAGGTTACGCTTTTGGCGAATGTAGTGACACAGACAAAAAAGGGCTCGAAGCCTTTGATCGCGCATGGGGTGCGGCGTCAGAAAAAGGCGAACGAGCTGCACTCGCAGCAATATACGCGGACGATTATATGGGCTTACCCGCAATGCAGAATAAGTCGGCTGCAATTGACGCAGCAATGGCTGCAGCTGCAAAAAATAAGGCAAATCCCGGCATGGCAGACAAAGTTTCGCACGACAACTATATGATCACCTGTACGCCGAATTCGGCTGTTATAACGCATCGGAATGTAGTCGCAACGAAAAATGGTACCGGCGGTAAGGAAGAAACTTTCTGGACGCGAAGCGTTCATTTCCTGGAAAAACGGGGCGGAAAATGGCAAGTAGTCGGCAATGCCGGAAACGGTTTGGACGAATTCGCGATCCTTGGTTATATGGAACAAGATTGGTCAAATGCCGACGTGAAACGCGACGCGAGCTGGTTTGAAAAGAATTTTGCAAGTGATTACACCGGGATCAGCAGCCTGACCGGCAAGGTTTCGTCGAAAGCTGACGACGTTGCCGATGTAAAAACTGGCAAATCCGTGACCGATTCGGCAGATATTTCTAATATGGGAATACGGATCGAAGGAAACGCCGCTGTCGTTACCGGTATTTACCACGTAAAAGGTAAAGACGAAAATGGTAAAGCCTTTGACCGAAAGCTTAGCTTCACGGACACGTTTATCAAGCGCGACGGTCGCTGGCAGGTTTGGGCTTCGCAAGGAACCCCGATTCAATAGTTTTTCAGGCAATGTACCGGCGGCGACTATTGCTCGTAGATGCTGCAATGGCCCGTCCATGCCGCTTAAAAGCATCTCTGAACAAATTGGAGAAAAATAATGAAAAACAACAGGAAACGCATATTAACAGGGGCGCTTATCGTTTTAGTTTTAACTTTAAGCATAGTTGTCGTGGCACAGGTAGTTCGTCCGTATCAAAACGGTTCGGTTTGGAGTATAGGTTTTATCAAAATGAAACCGGGAATGGACACGGCTTATCTTACCTACATTGCTACTGATTGGAAAAAACAGCAGGAAGTATTTAAAAAAGAAGGGATGATAATTTCCTATAAAGTTTTGACGACCGAATCACATGGTTCGGGTGATTGGAATATCATGCTAATGACCGAATACAAAGATTTGGCGACGATGGAAGCGAATGAAACCAAAGCAGATAATTTAGGTCAAAAGGTCTTTGGAACCGATGAAAAACAAATGCAGGGCTATCGGGATCGTCTGCAAATCCGCGAAGTTTTGGAAAATCGCGTGGCACGGGAGATCATTTTAGAACCTAAGCGTTAAGCAAATACAGAAACACGCACGGATTAACGGTGCTTTTCCGCCTTTAGTCCGTGTATCCTTCCGCAATCACTAAATACATTAATGGAGGAAAAAGCATGAACGAACAAGAAAATACAAAAGTAGCGAAGCACTTATATGAAACATTCAACTCCGGAGACGTCGAGGGATTTTTGAATACGTTTTCGGAAGATGCCACCTGGAATTCGCCGGAGATCGAGAATGTGCCGACCGACACGGATGTGAAGGGGCGCGGCAAGATTGGTGAATTTCTTACCGAGATCGATAAATACGAAGAATTCTTAAAGATCGAACCCAGGGAATTTATCGCGCAAGACAGCAGGGTCGTGGTCATAGGGGATCTGGAAGTAAGATCCAAAATTACGAATAAACAGTACGCGTCGGATTTTGTGCACATTATTGAAGTTAAAGACGGCAAAGCGATCAGCTTTTTAGAATTTTTTGATAACGCCGCCGCGGGACGCGCACATTCGGCAGCAAAAGCCGCGTAAACAAGAGTAAGAATAGGGCATTTATGCGTGACCAACCGCCTGCGAAGCCGGGCGGTTGCACGGCTAAAGCCGTTACTCTACGCAAAAAAAGGGAGCAGAAAATAAATGGGTCAGAACAACGGAAACGGAAAAAGATTAGACGGAAAAGTGGCGATCATTACCGGCGCAACGGGCGGGATCGGTGAAGCAACGGCAAAACGGTTTCTTGAAGAAGGGGCGAGCGTGATGCTTGTCGGGCGTTCGGCGGAGAAATTAGCGGAAACACGCGGGCGGCTTTCGGGTTTTGAGAATGTCGCGGAGTTTGTAGCTGACGCTGTTGATGAAGCAGCAACCAAGGCATCGGTTGAAGCAACTGTTGAAGCATTTGGCGGTTTGGATATCTTGCTTGCGAACGCCGGAACAGAAGGAAATTTTGCACCGATCCAAAACCTTACAATGGAGGAGTTTGAAAGCGTTCTTAGAACCAATGTGATCGGCGTTTGGCTTTCGATGAAATATGCCGTTGAACCGATGATGAAACGAGGCGGCGGTTCGATGATCGCGCTTTCTTCAATCGCCGGAAGGATCGGATTTCCGACGATGGCGCCCTATATCGCCAGTAAACACGCGGTTTACGGGATGGTAAAAACAGCTGCTCTGGAAATGGCAGAATCCAAAATTCGTGTCAACGCAATAGGTCCGGGCCCGATCGACAACAGGATGATGAATTCCGTCTATACACAATTCAACCCCGATGATCCGGCTGCCGGTCAGGAGTTCGTTGTGTCGACCGTTCCGATGCGCAGGTTTGGAACAAACGAAGAGGTCGCCAATCTCGCACTATTCTTAGCAAGCGACGAATCAACATATTGCACCGGCAGCATTCACATGATCGACGGCGGATTTACTGCTATTTAAATACAAGGTCAGAACCGCCTGCGGTAGCGGGTGGTTTAACACTCAACATATTTGCGTTTATTCAAAGCATACGAGTTAGTGACTGATGTTACGCAATTATTGAATTTTAGCCCTCTTAGCGGGTATCAGCATGTCGCCCGTAGCTCACGCTGCGGGCGACATGCTTTCACCATCTCCGATGGCTGAATATACCAATTGCGTAACATCAGTTAGCAGTATTAACCATTCGCTACCGCAAATGGTTCTGAATTGCTCAAAGGAATAAAAACTATGACGACATTGATTATGTTTCACGAAGTCAACGATGCGGAAAACTGGGTAAATTCGTGGAAAAAATGCAAAGGAATCAAACACGAATTGTTCAGCAAGATCGGGGTAAAAGTTCGCACTTTTCAAGATCCGAATAACCCGAATATGACGGGCGGAATCCTGGATGTGCCGGATATGAAAGCGTTTGAAGAGCTTCTGGCTACCGAAGAAATTCAAAAAGCGACCGTGGAAGACGGCATGAATATGAACACTTTGCGAGTTCTGTCTGAATTTACCCCTTAAAAAAAAAGAAAAATGAATGAAAGCCAACTATTAGAGTTTGCAAAAAAATATACCGCTGCGTGGTGCAGTCAAAATGCGGGAAGCGTTGCGGCGTTTTATGCCGAGGACGGATCCCTGAAGATAAATGACGGAAATCCTTCGGTTGGCCGGTCAGAAATTACTGAGGCAGCACAGAGTTTTATGACTGCTTTTCCCGATATGGTCGTAAAAATGGACGCAATCGAATCCAACGGTAAAGGAGCGATTTATCGCTGGACGCTAACGGGAACAAATAACGGTCCGGGCGGCAGCGGGAACTCCGTAAATATCAGCGGTAATGAGGAATGGAGTTTTGATTCGGACGATCTGATCGCAAAATCCAAAGGTCATTTTGATTCGGAAGAATACGATCGTCAGTTGGAAATCAGTTAAGTGAAAAAATATGTCGGCAAAACATCAAGGATCGCCTTGCTGAAAGAAAAATTCGCGACGACGAAATTAATTGTCGTCACGGTATAGCTCAGAAACTTAAATCAATACTTATTCGATTAAGAATAAATAAGAAGGAAAACATAAAATAATGAAAAAAATAATGATGATTTTGATGATTGCCATCGGCGTATCATGCGTTGCTTTCGGTCAAACAAAAATGGCGGA